>JAMOMO010000196.1 GCA_027067035.1 Desulfobulbaceae bacterium | reverse complement strand
GGCATATATGGTCACTGTTCCAAGTGTCAGATTCCTTCCCTCCAGCTGCTTTGACACATTGAAACTGCTCTTTATCAGATCTTTGTCATCCTCATTAACAGTACCAAAAACACGATCCTCCAGCTCACTGCCGGTGAGTTTCACCCCCACAATATCCGGGTACTGCAGCATGCTTTTCAGTTCCACATCAAGACCATCCTGGTCCATGTTCCACAGGAACCGGACAAGTGAAGCCGAATGACTGCTTTGCAACTGCGTCAGATTCTGACGCACCGCAGTAAGATCACTCCGGTGTGTCAGCCACAACTGCAGAAGGGAAAGCAATATGGCAACAAAAAGCGAGAAGGCCAGAACATATCCGACAAGGCGGAGCAGAAGGGAAGACTGTTTTAAAAATGGTATCCGCATAAAAACAATATGGCTTTAACAGGAACAATAGCCCTGAACCTGAAACCAGACCTTATACCTTAAGAGTTTAAACAAGATTACAGAGACCCACTGATGTCTCATATATTACAGCTCTTCAAAAAAGAGCAGCACGGGATTGATGACAATACTCAGCGCCCCCGCTGGATGAATAAATTTAATCACTTCGGGAGCGCTAAAGTCAATTTATATTCTGACAACATTTAACTCTCATGATCTTTTCATCCTGACACCGCTACCCGGAAAACAGTTTGCAGCACAGTACAGCAACCCTCTCTCCTCAATGGAGCAAAACAGAAAAGAACTCAGCCGCAGCCAAACGTCGTATTCCTGTTCAGACAGACTTTCCAGAATGCTTTTGAGCTCTTGTCTCAAAACTGTACTTTGGAGAGATTTTCTCTCTGGCCCTGAAGGTGTTGCAAAGATGTTGCAGGGATTCCTCCATTGTTGTTTTCGCATCAACTCTGAAAAAACTGTATTTATTTCCTGTAATTCAAACCACATGCAAGAAAAATCTTTTTTAAATTAAAAAAAGAATCTTTTTCTTTTGACATTTTTTCCCATTTGATAATAGACTTACAATTATTCAGCAGACAAAGCGCATTCACGGTACAACTGCTTTCAGGATAAACACCCATTCCGGATACACGCATCGTCCCTCGCTGTCAGACCAACAAGAATTTTCTTTACGTTAACAGCTTCTGAATACGTCAATACCCCCTTTATCTCACTCCGTACATGTTCTTCGGGTGGGTGACTTGCCAGCGTATCTGCTTCCACGTCTCTGTAATGGGTTCAGGTGCTATACTTTTGTTGTATTATTCTTCATAGGAGAGGAGAGAATGAAATTTAAGAATTTACCACTCATGGTAAAAGTTTTGATCGGCGGTTTAACCCCCCTGGTTCTGCTGGTCATCATTGTGGTGATCACTCTTTTTAATATCAATAAAATGAGTCAAACCAATCAATCGGTGGAACACACGCACAATGTTTTGTCGCAGGCCAAAGACATCATCGCATCTGCAGTTGACATGGAAACCGGGATGCGCGGTTTTCTGCTGGCAGGCAAAGAAAGCTTCCTGACACCCTATAAAAATGGTGAAAGACTCACTTACGAAAAAATTATCTCCCTGAAGAGAACCGTTTCGGACAATCCCGTCCAGGTTCAACGACTTGATGAGATGAGTACTGTTCTGAAATCATGGCAGAAAAATGTAACCGAACCCAATATTGAACTTCGACGGCAGATCGGAGATGCCGAGACCATGAATGACATGGCAAAGCTCGTTGGTGAGGGAAAGGGTAAACACTATTTTGACAGGTTTCGTGCCCAGATCAAGCTTTTCAATGATCGCGAAAAGGCTCTGATGGTCCAGCGGAAAAAAGCAACCGCTGATAAAACCGGCTCTTCCTCTGAACTCAGCAAATCATTCCAGGCCATTGAGCACACCTATCAGGTGATGATGGAGGCCAATGCCATTCTTGCAACAGCCGTGGACATGGAGACAGGAACCCGTGGCTTTCTCCTTGCCGGGAAGGAGGATTTTCTCGCTCCCTACATCAATGGAAACAGACAGTTTCTCGAACGTATTTCAGAATTGAAAAAGACAGTCAGTGATAATCCTGATCAGGTGAAGCTGCTGGATGAGATGGAAACCACAATTGCTGAATGGAAAAAGAACGTTATTGAACCAAGCATTGAGCTCCGCCGAAAGATCGGCAGTGCAAAAACCATGGATGACATGGCGGATCTTATTGCCGAAGCCCATGGAAAACAATATTTTGATTCATTCAGAGGCCTCATGGGTGACTTCAGCGGAGAAGAGGAAGGACTGATGAAGGTTCGGCAGCAGGCAAATAGTGAAAGGGTCGGCAGCACCAGAAACAGCATTATTCTCTTTGCAGTTATTGCCATTATACTTGGGCTTGCACTGAGTTTATTGATTACAAAAAGCGTACTCGGCCAGCTGGGTGCCGATCCCTCCGATATTGCTGACGTCGCCCGAAGCATCGCCCAGGGAAATTTACTGGTGAAATTTAAGCGCAAAGGTGATTCCGCACTCGTTGGTGTATACCGTGACATGGAGAATATGACAAAAAATCTCACTGCGATATTTCAGGATATTTCTTTTGGCGTAAAGACCCTCTCCTCCTCTTCCGAGGAACTCTCGTTAGTCTCCAACCAGATGTCAGCAAATTCCGAACAGACAACTGCCAAGGCAAATACGGTTGCCGCAGCAGCCGAAGAAATGAGCGTGAATATGGATTCCGTTGCCGCGGCATCAGAGGAAACCTCAGTGAACGTAAACATGGTATCGTCTGCAGCAGAAGAAATGTCGACAACCATAACAGAGATAGCCACCAACACTGAAAAAACACAGCATATTGCGCAAAGTGCTGTCACCCAGGCGGAAAATGCTTCCCAGCAAATCAACGCATTAGGTATTGCCGCCAAGGAGATAGGAAAAGTAACTGAGGCAATTACTGAAATATCGGGACAGACCAACCTGCTGGCACTCAACGCAACCATTGAAGCCGCAAGGGCCGGAGAGGCCGGAAAGGGATTTGCTGTGGTTGCCAATGAAATAAAAGATCTTGCCAAACAGACATCAGAGGCAACAGGAGAGATCAAGGAGAAAATCTCCAAAATACAGAATGCGACACAAGGTTCTGTGACAGAAATCACTCATATAACAGGAATTATCACTGAAGTAAACGAGATGATTTCCACTGTTGCAATAACCATTGAAGAACAGAAAAATGCAACACAGGAGATCGCAGACAACGTCTCTCAGGCCTCTCAGGGAATTCTGGAGGTAAATGAAAATGTTGCACAGGCATCAAGTGTGACCAAAGAGGTCGCCGCGGATATTGCTGAAGTCGGGCAGGCATCATATGACATCAACAACAACAGTACACATGTCAATAAGAGCTCCAAGGAGCTCAATGAACTGGCTCAGCGATTAAAGGATATTCTCACGCAGTTTACAGTATGACCCGGGCAGGGGTGTTCACCGGTGACACAGTGCCGGTGGACTCCCCTTGTTCCATGCCAAGAGGTGCTCGTCACCCTGCCACACGGCTGATCCATTCAGAAATCAGTAGACCGTCAGGCTGACGGGACAATGATCAGAGGGACGTGCCCTGTCGGCACAATAGGATTCATCGCCATAATCACTGCCCTCCCCCGCAACTCTCTGTCGATTATCTAAAAACACCTTCACAAAGCTCTTTGAAAATAGAAGATGATCAATCCCGCGGTGACAGGATCTCACCTTATAGCTGCTCCCGTCTTCACGCGTACAGGTCCGTTTCCAGGGCCCGTTAATTTTCTGCCATTCAAAATACAGATCTGCTCCATCGGGATCATTGTCTGAGAGCTCTTTGAAAATTGACCCTATTTTCGTTTGTGCCAGTATTGGATCTTTACTGCTTGACCCATCCAGTCGTGCCGGCATCTTCTTTGTGATTTCCCTGACAAAATCTCTGTTAAAATCACCCAGTAAAACAAAAAGCTCATTGTTGCGCGCCCTGCTGTCTATCCAGGACTCCAGAACCGGAATCTGGTCGCGCAACATTCTGCAGCCACGCCTTGCACGTTTTCCGGCATTTTCCGGAAGGTCATTTACGGCATAACTCCGGCAGGATGATTTCAGATGAACATTCAGGAATGTAACAGATTCACCTCTTATGGTAACCGTCAGCTCCAGCCCGGGCCGCGTCCGGTAGGAATCTTCTGTGCAACTCGAAGGATTATTCAGATCAATACGGTCACGGACATCACATACCGCCAGGTCTTCAATCAGACGAACAGCGGCAGTCCGGGCTAAACTCTTTTTTACGGCATACCCGACCTGCATGGCAATACCCGGCATCTTCCTGAAAAAAACGGTGTACCTGTCCTCAGGAAGAATTCGGCCTATGGCGGCAGCATCACTTACCTCCTGAAAGGCAAAGATATCTGAATCAAGCTCAGCGGCACGGAGTTTGAGGGCATTGACTTTCTCTTGAAAATTTTCCCTTGTGCGCAGCGACAACGCCTCCCGATACCCATTCCCTGGCCAATGCATGCCACTGTGGGCGCTGCAATATGTCAGTTCAGGTGATTTCCCCTGTTTTTTTGCCTCAGTATCATCCCATCCCACTGCTTCCTGAGCACAAAATTCACGCCACTGCGTATAAACATCCTCACTCATCATATGCTCCAGATTCCATGTGGTGATACGGATGGGAGCCTCTTCGCCGCAGGCACCTGTCTGAAGGAACAGGTAAAACATCATGCTGAGCAATGCAGTAAATAGAGATATCTTTTTCATTGGAACAGAGCTCTTGTAAAGAGGAGCGGGTGATATGCACCGGGAAGATGTGTCATACAGGGCCCTGTTTTTTTCAGCTCAGCCATGTCGGCGATACTGCACAGCCTCGGCCACATGAGACAGCTCGAGATCCTCTTTGTTGTCCATGTCCGCTATGGTTCTGGCAATTTTGAGAATCCTGTGATAGCCGCGTGCAGATAGACCCAGTTTTTCAACACTTTTCTCAAGAAGCCGCATTGACGGAGCATCAAGCTTACAATATGCTTCAATCTCAGCAGGGCCCATCTGCGCATTACAGTGAATCCTCCGCCTGCCGGAATACCTGTGGTGCTGCCGTTGTCTGCTTTCATCCACCCGCTTTTTTATTGCAGCAGACGACTCCCCCTGGCGTTCATCGTGAATCTCTTTAAATGGAACAGCCCCCACCTCAAGATGGAGATCGATACGGTCAAGGAGCGGACCTGACACTCTGCCTGTATAGCGTTGAATCTGCTGCGGGCTGCAGGTACACTCACGCAATTTATCGGAATAATAACCACACGGGCATGGATTAGAAGCCACCACCAGAAGAAAACGTGCCGGAAACTGCAGGGTCTGCAGCGCCCTTGCAATGGAGACATCCCCGGATTCAAGGGGCTGCCGCAGAACTTCCAGTACATGTTTCTTAAACTCAGGAAGTTCGTCAAGAAACAGGACCCCGTTATGGGCAAGAGAAACCTCACCCGGACGCGGAACCTGACCGCCACCGATGAGACCGGCATCAGAAATAGTATGGTGCGGCGCCCGGAAAGGGCGGACAGAAATCAGTGGCTGCTCCGCGCTGAGCTTCCCGACAATGGAATATATTTTTGTGGTCTCCAGCGCCTCTTCAAAACTCATCTGTGGCAGAATTGTGGGCAGTCTTCTGGCAAGCATGGTCTTTCCTGATCCCGGAGGACCTTTCAGGGCAACATTGTGTCCACCGGATGCGGCTATTTCAAAGGCACGTTTGACATGTTCCTGCCCCTTCACCTCCTGGAAATCCACATTATATCTGGAGGAACCGGCAAGGAGATCTTCCAGATCAAGCTGCATGGGGTGCAGATCCCGTCTGCCGGCAAGGAACTCCACCGCTTCAGAAAGGGTCGCTACCGCTATCACATCTATCCCCTTGACCACGGCTGCTTCCACTTTGTTGGCTTCAGGAACAAGGACCCCCTTCAATCCACTGTCACGGGCATTGAGCGTCACAGGAAGTATGCCGGGAACAGGACGAACCGAGCCATCAAGTGATAACTCTCCAAGGATTGCATAGTGCTCCAGAAGATCGACGGGAAACAATTCAGATGCAGCAAGAATTCCAATGGCCATGGGAAGATCAAAGCCGGATCCGCCCTTCTTGACGTCAGCCGGGGCAAGATTCACTGTTATTCGCTTCGGGGGGAAATCGTAGGCGCTGTTTTTAATGGCTGCCTTGACCCGTTCCTTGCTTTCCTTGACGGAACCATCGGGAAGGCCGACAGTGGTGAACATGGGCAACCCGAGGGCAAGATCCACCTCAACCACAACAGACAGGCCATTCACCCCCTGTACCGTTCCACTGTGAACTTTTGCCAGCATTTGTCAGTTCCTTTTATTGAGTTGATCGTCACCACCGATGAAATGCCTGTGGGGCATCGCCAGGGAGATCTTCTGGATTCATGAATCTACCGATATCAATGAACAGCAGGGGCCGAAGAGCCTGACAGATGATTCATGACCGCCTGATGAACAGCCGGGCATATATCTGCCTATTGGCACAATGCTCTATATTCGTCGGGAATACAGACATTGGGATTAATTTCTTTTGCTCTCCCAAGGAGCAGGCGAGATTTTTCACATTCACCCTGTAACGCAAATATGTAGCCTGTTAACATCTCTTTTTTACCTTTTGCATACCTGGACTCAACCTGATTGAGAAGTGTTTTTGCCTCCACAGTCATTTCAGCCTCAATCAGTGTTCTTACAGCTCTGAGCCTCGAATAAGTCAAATCCACTGCCTCAATCTTTTTTTCAAATCCATCCGGAATGTCACCATCCGCAGGAGGCAGGAACTCCTTCATTCTTTCTTCGATAAAGACATTTTTGTCAGTGAGTGTAAAGGTACCCCCCTGATAATTTTTACTCATTTCCGACAACAGGACGCCATTGGCATCAAAGGCGAACACCTCCACCGCGTATTCATGTGTATTTTTCTTTTTAGTTGTATAATGCT
>JAMOMO010000195.1 GCA_027067035.1 Desulfobulbaceae bacterium | reverse complement strand
CTATGATTTTGAAAATGGCAGGCAGAAAATCTATCAGCGCACCCTTTGCCGCCTGACCCGACTCCCTGTTGAAACGATCCGGAGCGGGGTGTTTACACCTGAGGAAGCAGAACGGTACGAAGAGGGACAGAAACGTTTCAAAAAGCTGCTGCACTACTTCAGGGTGATCAATGACAGACAGGTGACCCCGGAAATAATGCGTCGTCATATTGATTTTATCCGCCATGAAACAAACAGTGATTTTACCATTGTAGTGATAGACAGTCTCCATAAGCTGCCCTTCAAGGATTTCTCGGAACGAAGAACAGGAATTGACGCCTGGTTGCGACAGATGGAGTCAATCCGTGATGAGTTCCGTGTGTCCTTTCTTGTTATCTCAGAGCTTTCCAGAGGGGATGGGCAGAGCTACAGAGAGACGCCCCATCTTGGTGTCTTCAAGGGATCCGGGGATATTGAGTACAGCGCGGATAATGCCATGGTTCTCTATCCGGACTGGGATATGCTCAGTACATTACCCGACCAGAAACGGCGCAATAAACTCTGGCTGGTGGCAAGCCGGGAACACAGCCCCGGCCTTGTGGCCGAATATGAGGTTGATTACCCCCACTGGGGCTTTGTGGAACAATTCCCTGGTGAAAAAAGTGGCGATTAGCAGGGGGGACCGGGTAGATTTGCTTGGTAATTTTACTTCCATTCATGTATCCTCAAGAAAGGAGAAGGAAAAGGCATTTGCAGAGTAAATGAATGAAAATGTTTGGGAGAGGAGTCTGTTATGAAAGTATTTGTCTCGGTTATAGTTGCCGGTTTATTTTTTATCGGGCTGCAGGATGCCCAGGCATTTGATGCAAAGGGTGGAAATGCTCTCTGGGGAAAATATGCCATCCAGACCTGTCGTTCCTGTCATAAAGAAAAAGGTCTGACAGCACTGGACCCCACCGAACGAAGTGCAGATAAATGGGAGGAATTCTTCGCCGACGACTATAAGAAACTCAGAGCCATGGATCACGATTTTGCGGCGGTCGGCATCAATGACCGTCAGCTGGAAAATATCCATCGTTATCTTGTTGAAACAGCGTCCAAGGGTACTGCTGCAGGAAAGAGCGCCAGAAGGACCACCATCAGGTCATCCAAGGTGAAAAAGACTGCAGGAAGCGTTAAGGGTGATGGAAAGAAATTCGATATGGCAGCTGGTGATGCCGGCAAGGGGCGATATATTTTCCGGAAGTGTCTTTCCTGTCATAAGAAGAAAAAAGCTCCCATTGTCTCTCCTGGCGATCGTACCAAAAAGGCCTGGGATCGCTTTTTTGCAAATGACTTCAGGAAGTTTAAGAAGGCCATGCCAAAGTTTGATACCTATAAGTATTCCGTGTCCCAGATGGAACATCTGCATCAGTTTTTCCGTAAATATGCACTTGATGCTGAAAAACCGAAAACCTGTGAATAAAGACGGCCTGGCCCCGGCGTAAAAAAAGCCCCTTTCCAAGACCTTGGAAAGGGGCTTTTTTTATGTTCAGGGATGTGATTCGGTTTTCGGACCAGTCATGTCAGCATTCACTCTTCAGACAGAGGGTGTGGAACGGGCCTGTTCCTGCAGATGAGCCGGGAACAGCCATATACCGTATATTGCCGGCTTGCGGGGAGTGGTGAAGTCTGAAAAGCGTTCGCAAAGAGAACGATCAGCCAGGGCCCCTTCGGGGAGGCAAAGCCTCCAGGGACCCCGGCAGTCACCCGGCTGGCCGGGAGTGCTATTCGAACTCAGCAGCCCATTCAGCCCAGGAACCATCATGGACCAGGACATTGTCGTATCCCAGATAATCCAGAATCATGTAGAGTTCTGCTGCAAGCATGTTTGTGTTACAGGTGGCGATGATCTTTTTCTTTTCTGACTGAGTGATACCTGCCGTGGAGAGCAGCCAGGAGAGCTTTTCATCCGGATAGAATTTCCCTTCACTGTCCATGATGGTCTGAAGGGGGAAGCTTAGGGAATCCGGGATGGAACCACCTTTCCCGGCAATGTCACTTCTGTGCATATCACCGTTATGCTGGGCTGCGTTGCGAACGTCAACAACCATGGCAGCACCCGTTCCCATTCCTTCAATAATACCCATATTGTTCACCAGAAGGTTTTTGTAGTTAACGGGGTATTTTCTGGCCTTTGCCTTTGGTGCCTTTCCCTTTGCGAGCTTGAAACCACTCTTTTCCCAGGAGGATATGTTCCCGTCAAGAAAAGAGACCTTCCGGTGACCGATCATCTTCAGGGCAAGGTAGGCAATACCGCGGCCGCTGTGTCCATCATCGTAGAGTACTATTCTTTTGTCGGGTGACAGGCCGAGCCGGGTACCGCCGAAGATCTTTGCAAGGGCCTCGGGAGGCTGCATCATATAGGGAGGGCTGGTGTCGGCCCCTGTTCTGAAGAGGCAGAAACAGAGATGGTAGGCCCCTGGAATGTGACCTTTCTCATACTGGTCTCTGGTACGTGTGTCCAGAACAATGACATCT
>JAMOMO010000194.1 GCA_027067035.1 Desulfobulbaceae bacterium | reverse complement strand
GGTTTTATGGTCATGTTTCCCATAGACCACAGCCAGGCGGATGGTTGTGAAATCAAGTCCCTGCTCCTGCTGCATATGCCTGAGTGTCATCTCGCTCATGAGCTTTGACTTTGCGTAGTTGGAGAGGGAGGCGTCAAGGCTCAGGTGCTGCTCTTCCGTTATGTCGTTTCCGGCAGGCAGGACAGCTGCTGAACTTATGAAGATATAGGGGATTTTTAATTTGAGTGCCACTTTGGCCAGGTTGATGCAGCCAAGGTAATTGACGGTGTAGGCGAGTTGCGGGTCGCTGTCGATGGAGGCAATGGCCGAGTTGACGATAAAGTCCGGTTTCCAGTTCCTGGTGTATTGTTCGATATCCTCTTCACTTCCAAGACTCATTTTCTTTGAGTTTGGAGAGAGTATCTCAATGTCCCGGGACCAGTATTTGTTAAAATAATGGACTATGGCGCCACCTATCATTCCGGTACCGCCAACAATTATCCCACGTTTTTTTATTGATTGCTGTGTCATAAAACTTTGTGTATTTTCATATCTTACAGTAGTTTTGTTATATCAAAGATGAAATCCAAAGACAAGTATGCTTCGGCATGTGCCACTTTGTGGTTTTGTGAATCCATAGTTTCTTATTGAGCGTATTCTACAGGAAAATCAATGAAAATTATTTTTTGTCTTCTTTTCATACTCCTCTCTGCCGGCACTGTATCAGCAATGGATATGGGCAACAGTACCAGTGGCTGCCACTGTTTCAGGGAGAGAACATTTGACCCCAAGAGACCGTTTGCCGCTGATGCATATCTTCTGACGACAAGTTTTAATTCTTTTATTGCTGCCAGTTTTCATATCTCGAAAAGCCAGATTGTGATGATGAAAATGAAAGGAGGGATTGATCCCGACGATCTGCTGATCGGACTTTTCGTGTCACGTGCTGCTGATGTCGAACTCAACAGCCTTATTGCCGTCCTTGAAAACGGTGGAACGTGGAGGGATATATTTGAGTCTGACAGTCTGAAAATCAGAGAGAGTGATGCCGATACCTTTCGCGGGTTGATTCCGGTCCTGGGCGACCGTGAAAAAGCGGTGGAGATGATCACCGATCATCTGTTGAGAGAGTATTTTGGAATCACGGATCAGGAGCTTGCTCTTCTGCGAAAGGAGGGGGCCACGGGGCGTGAAATTGTCCTGGTCCATCTGCTGGAGAAATATGGAAAGAGGCAGAAGAGTGCTGCGGATATCTTTGCAATGCACAGCATTGAAAAGAAAAGCTGGTCTGAAATTGCGGACTTCTACGGGATGACCCCAAAGGGTACCGGCAGGCTCTTACTGGATCAGCAGTGAGGGCAGCGCACCGCCTTCTTTTTCTCCGGGGGTATTTAACCGGCTTTACAGCATGTCCAGAAGCCCTGTCCTGTCAAGGTAGTCCAGGGCATGCCACAGGTCTTCTTCACTGTGCGGCTCAAGGGTGATCAGGGGGCTGAGGTTGTTTTCAGCAAGAAATTTAAAAAGTCCCCGGAAATCAAAGTTTCCTTTTCCCGGTCCCAGGTGTTCATCTTTTTCTCCATTATTATCATGAAGATGAAGCTGGCCCAGCCAGGGTGAGAGGCGCGGCAGCCAGTCCTGCCAGGGGGTTTTTGCAAAACTCATCAGGTGTCCTGTGTCGAGGCAGAACCGGAGGTTTTGTGAGTCTATTGCCTTGAAGATGCTTTCATGGGCTGCCGGACTGGTTTCATAGGTGTTCTCAAGGAGCAGGAGACAGTCGTATTTGTCAGCAATGCCAGCCAGTTCCGCCCATGTCTCTCGGGCCACAGCAAACCATTCTTCCCTTTTGTATCCCTGTTTGTTTTCCTCAAAATGTAAATGGCAGACCATGGATTGAGGCTTGAATACGGGTATCAGTTCTGCCGCTTTTTTCAGTTTATTGCGGCTTGCCAGAAGAATCTCCGGGTCAAGGGCGCCGGGGGCAAGATCGAAAAAGGGCGCATGCAGTGTACAGGAGAGCCTGTTCTGCTGCAGGATTTCCGAGATCCGTTGAAATTCCTCTGGTGATTCTTCATGGAGGCACAATCCTTCAAGGCCGATTTCAGGCTGGATGCCATGTTCGAGAAAAAGGTCAAGGTAGCGTTCTTTCAACACATACCAGGGTGCATTGACGAAACAGCGGGAGCTGATGTGTCTGTAGGGGCTTGTGGATGGCATTGTCTGCTGTCTTCTGTACTGTGGATGGATACGGAATGGTTGGGGCCTGTTATCTTTCAGCCAGATATTTCACCATCTGACTCATGGAGAGTTTCATGCTTGACGGGCCTGAGCGAATATAAAAATCTTCCTGTTTTCCCATGGACAGGAACACCGGGCGGCGTACCCGTTCACATTCCACGATGAGAACTGTATGTTCATCGATGCATACAATCTTGAGGTGAATAAACCTTGTGAATTCGGCGCCGATATGGCTGTTCAGCATGTTTTTGAAATGGAGTCGGCACTTGTCTTCACTGGCAAAATT
>JAMOMO010000193.1 GCA_027067035.1 Desulfobulbaceae bacterium | reverse complement strand
ATCACTTTGTTCCAATTCTTTCAGACAAGCATTCACTCCTGGTTGCCTTCAGCGACCCGCTTGACCAGCAGAGCCTCAATATTGCCAGGAAATGTCTTGGCCACAACCTGAAACCGGCCATCGGTGAAAAGAAAGCACTGCGGGATACCGTCAAGATGCTCACCGAGCTGCAGTCCGGCAGGAGAACAAATCTTGACACCAAGACCATTGTAGGAATCGCAAATTCCATAATCATTGATGCCCTGAAAGACGATGCCAGTGATGTCCATATCGAACCCCGTGTCGACCGTCTCCAGGTCCGCTTCCGTGAAGATGGCGTTCTGCGTCACTACAAGGATTTCCCTCCGGAAATCATCCTGGAATTAACCAGTCGCATCAAAATCATGTGCAAGGCTGACATCGCTGAAAAACGCAGACACCAGGATGGGAGAATTCTCTTTGAATATGATGAGGGTAATGCTGATATCAGGGTCTCTTTTTATGTCACTGTCCATGGCGAGAAAATTGTCCTGCGACTGCTGAAGCAGAAAAAGGATCTCATGGACATCCATGGAATCGGCATGTCCCACAATATGCTGCACCGTTTCCTTGAGGAAGCGGTCTACCAGCCCAGTGGGGTACTTCTGGTCACGGGTCCCACAGGATCCGGCAAGACATCCACTGTGTACAGCTGTATCAACCATATCAAAAGTCCACAAATCAGTATTGTCACAGCCGAAGAACCGGTCGAATATGTTGTGGATGGCATTGCCCAGTGTTCCATCGACCCAAAGATCAATCTGACCTTTGAAGAGACCCTTCGCCATATCGTACGACAGGATCCCGATGTCATTGTTATCGGAGAAATACGGGACAACTCTTCTGCCGAAATGGCGATGCAGTCTGCACTGACCGGGCATAAGGTGCTCAGCACCTTTCATACCGAAGACAGTATCGGAGGGCTGATCCGCCTCCTCAATATGGATATTGCCCCGTTTCTCATCTCCTCCACTGTGGTCAGTGTTCTGGCCCAGCGTCTGCTTCGCCAGGTCTGCCCTTCCTGTTCAACCAGAGTGGAAATCTCCTCCAATCAACTGCAGCGTTTAGGATGCAAGGCGGCCGATCTCCAGGGGGCAGACTTCAGAAAAGGTCGTGGATGTTCCGAATGCAGACAGACAGGTTACAAAGGCCGTGTGGGTGTCTTTGAGCTGCTTGTTTTGAGCGAACTGGTACGGGATGCCATTCTTGAACAGAAAACAAGCCATGAAATCCGTCAGATCAGTATTGCCCATTCAGGCCTGGTGACCCTCCTCGAAGATGGACTCTTGAAGGCAGCAAATGGTATAACAAGTGTGGAAGAAATACTGCGCTGCCTGCCAAAACTCAATAAACCCAGACCTCTGGCAGAAATACGACGTCTTTCCGGAGAATAAGATGCAGAAACAGGATTCATTCATAGATGTTATAAAAAGCAAAATCAGTGAGGGTGATGTTGTTCTCCCGGTCTTTAACACTTCCGCCATGAAGGTGCAGCAGGAACTGGTAAAAAAAGAACCGGATATACGCACCGTCGAGAAGATTATTTCAACCGACCAGTCCCTTTCAAGTACGCTCCTGCAGATGGCTAATTCTGCTTTTTACAAGGGACTTGTTGAAATCCCCACCATTCATGCGGCAATTGTACGGCTCGGGATTCAGGAGGTGGGACGGATAAGTCTTCTTGTTGCCACCCGGAATCAGTTTAAAAGCAAGGACCCGCAACTCAGCCTCATCATGCGCAAACTATGGCAGCATTCTGTCGGTTGTGCACTGGGTGCCAGGTGGCTGGCAAAGAAATGTCAGCTCGAACATCTTGAAAATCATGCTTTTTTGGCGGGTCTGCTCCATGATATCGGAAAGCTCCTGGTTCTCATGGTCATTGATCAGGTACAGAAAAAAGGACCGGCGTTACCGCTGACAGATGCCCTGGTGCTGGAGGCCATGAGCTCATTGCATACAGAACAGGGCTATACGCTCATGAGCTTATGGAATATGCCCGAATCATATAGTGTTGTCTCCCGGGATCACCATGAGTCTGACTATGACCGGAAAAATGACATACTGATCCTGGTACGTATTGCAAATATGATATGTAACAAGATAGGCATCGGCTTACATAAAGACGAGACACTGGTGGTTTCCACCATGCCGGAGGTCCACCATTTCAATCTCTCCGAAATAGATATTGCCGAGCTGGAAATTGCACTGGAAGACAGCAAAATGCTGACAAGATAGAATAACCACTGCGGTATGAAGAGCTGCCAAGCTCTTACCCTGTCGTCAACACGGGGCTGTTTGCAAAAGCAGGCTACATACGGTCACTGGTCGCCAGTTTCACGCCAAGCCAGACAAAGAGAACGCCGAGTCCCCGATCCATCCAGCGTGAGACGTGCCGGTTGGCACCGAAATAAGCCGTTAATTTTCCACCGATGAGAATCAGGGGAGGTTCAATAAAAGCTGCCACAACTATGATAAGAACACCATG
>JAMOMO010000192.1 GCA_027067035.1 Desulfobulbaceae bacterium | reverse complement strand
TTATGATGCCTACAAGGGAGACTACGCCATTGAGGATACACGCCATGCCCTGCTTGAGGCCAAGACCGCTGACATTCACCCTTTCTGCATCACCATAGATCACCATGCAAAGGACTATATGAAACATATGTATGGACCGGCCAACTACATCTTTATCAATGATGTGCGAAAGCTTCCCCTGCGGATGCCCGAAATTTACCGCACACTTACAACTTAACTTTTCCATTGTTTCTTATGGGATAGAAATTCTTATTGAAAATAATTCTCAAAGTGATACTGTCAGAGACAGAGCACCCGGACGCTGCCTGTAGCGGCGTTTGTATTATTCAATTTGGCAAACCTGGAGGAGCGCCATGAGCAAGACAACTGAGAACCTGAAGGCCGCATTTGCAGGAGAATCGCAGGCCAGAAACATGTACACCTTTTTCGCAAAAGTCGCGAGAAAAGAGGGCTACCATTACATCGCAAAGATCTTTGAAGAGTCAGCCGCCAATGAGGAACGCCACGCAAAGGATGAATTCAGCCTTTTAAACGGCATAGGTGATACTGCTGCCAATCTGCAGGAGGCAATCAATGGTGAGAATTACGAAACCACCGAGATGTACCCGAGCTTTGCAAAAGATGCTGAAGAGGAAGGCAACATGGAGGCCGCCATACTCTTTAAACAGATAGCAAAAGTTGAGGCACACCACCGTGACCGCTACCAGCGCTGCCTGGATATGCTCAAAGACGGCACGGTCTTTAAACGGGAAAAACCCATTCGCTGGAAATGCTCCGTGTGTGGGTTTACCCACGAGGGTACCGAGCCGCCGCCAAAGTGTCCTGCCTGCAAGCACCCGAGAGAATATTACGAGCCGGCCAACATGGACATCTAAGCTGTTCTTCATTCCTTTCAGGGCTGATGCCGCCGGACACGGACGCATCAGCCCCACAGCCTCTATCAGGAAGCATCAATGTCAAAATATATCTGTTCGGTCTGTGACACCGAGTACGATGAGGAAAAACAATCGATACGCTGGAACGATCTGCCCGCTGACTGGCACTGTCCTGTCTGTGAGGCCGGTAAGCCCTTCTGGCGGCGGGCGGATTCCGCCCCTGACATTTCCGCTGACAAAGAAGAGACCACCAAAGAGCGTGTCATCATCTTTGAGCCGGACAAGGCGGAAGACTCCCATGAATCCTACATGGCTGACATTCATGCCATGGCCACCAGTGGCAAATCCATCATCGAGCCCATGCAGACCAGAAAACCGGTCATTTCCTGGGACGACATCCTTATTCTGGGGGCACAGCTGGCCAAAATCCCCCTGAACCATGATGAGCATGTGGGGACCGCAACCACCATTGGTCCGCAGGCCGCACAACCATTAACAATTGCCACCCCCATCTATATCAGCCACATCTCATTCGGCGCACTCTCACGAGAGGCGAAGATTGCCCTGGCCCGCGGCAGCAGGCTGATGAAAACCGCAATCGGTTCCGGCGAAGGCGGTATCCTTCCCGAGTCACGCAGCAGTGCTTACAAGTATATTTTCGAATACGTCCCCAACCGTTACAGTGTCACAGAAGAGAACCTCCGCAATGCCGACGCCATCGAAATCAAATTCGGCCAGTCCGCCAAACCGGGAATGGGCGGTCACCTGCCCGGCAACAAGGTCAGCAGTGAGATCGCGGCGAT
The DNA here is from genome assembly GCA_027067035.1 of Desulfobulbaceae bacterium. GTDB lineage: Bacteria > Desulfobacterota > Desulfobulbia > Desulfobulbales > Desulfocapsaceae > Desulfocapsa. The sequence goes on along the minus strand of JAMOMO010000192.1, from coordinate 832 downwards.
CCGCGGCTTTACAGCAGGAGATGACATCATAAGCCCGGCCCACTATGAAGACATTCTCACAAAAGAGCAGCTCAGGGAAAAAGTTGCCTGGCTGCGTGACATCTCAGGTGGCAGGCCCATTGGAATCAAATTTGCCGCAGGCCACATCGAGGCCGATCTGGAAACAGCCCTCTTTGCACAACCCGATTTCATCACCCTGGACGGGCGCTGTGGCGGAACTGGGGCATCACCCAAATATGTCAAAGACTCGGTGGGGATCCCCACCCCTTTTGCCATCCACCGCGCCAGAACCTTCTTAGACGAACAAAAGGCACATCACGTTTCGCTCATCTGCACCGGTGGACTCCGGATCTCATCAGACTTTGCCAAAGCACTGGCCCTTGGTGCCGATGCCGTGGCCATCAGCACCAGTGCCATGATGGCCATCGGCTGTCAGCAGTACCGGATCTGCAATACAGGAAAATGTCCCATGGGTATCGCCACCCAGGATCCGGAATTGCGCAAGATGCTGGACATCGACCGGGCGGCAGACATGCTCCACAACTTTTTGAAGGTCTCCACCAGGGAACTTCAGGACTTTTCACGACTCACTGGAAATGACCATGTGAACAAGCTTTCAATCAGAGACCTCTGCACCACCAATTCAGAGATTTCCAGTCACACCCGGATCAGACATGTCTAGTCTTCTGCTGACGGGGTCAGGGCCTTATTCACGCTGCCATGCAGCGAACCGCCACGAGGTACCAGAGCATGTTTAGCCGACTTTCACTGAGCAAATCCACGGCAGCCACCATTGAATGGGAAATGACTCCGGACCTCGCCTTCTGCACCT
>JAMOMO010000191.1 GCA_027067035.1 Desulfobulbaceae bacterium | reverse complement strand
TTTCATTAACAAACTCTGGAATGCGGCGCGGTTTGCCATGATGCATGTGGAGGAGTGTGATGCCTCCATAACCGATGTGGTAAATGATTCGGAAAAACTGCCCCTTATTCACCGCTGGATTCTCAGCAGAACCGACAGGGCCACAGCCGATGTGCGGCGTGCCCTTGATGAGTATCGTTTTAACGATGCGGCATCTGTCATCTATCAGTTTGTGTGGCATGAGTTCTGTGACTGGTATCTTGAGTGGATCAAGGCTGACCTCTTCAGTAAGGATGAAGTTCTGCAGGGTCAGGCGCGGGGTGTGCTGCTCCATGTGCTGGAGACCATTCTTAAACTTATCCATCCCATCACTCCCTTTGTCAGTGAAGAGATCTGGAGTGTATTGCCCGGTGAGAGGGAAATGCTGGTGAACAGTGCGTTTCCACTGGTCCATGGCTGGCAGAATGATGCGGTGGAGCAGCAGGTGGAACTGCTCATGGGCGTTATCACCGGATTTAGAAATATTCGTTCCGAGGCCGATGTGCATCCTTCAGCAAAGATAGATGCCTTCCTTGTGTGCAGCGACGGCGAAAAAACAGCACTGGTTGAGAAATATGCGGCGGCGATTTCCTCCATGACCCGTCTTGAATCTCTCACTGTTGCGGCAGAAGGTGAAAAGCCTGATGATGCCGGAACCTATATCTACCAGGATATTGAGATGTATGTGCCTTTGAAAGGACTGGTGGATGTGGAAAAAGAACGTGAAAAGCTTGAGCGTGAACGGAATAAAATTGAAAAGTCCCTGAAGCAGATTCGCGGAAAGCTGGGCAATGAAAAGTTCCTGGCCAACGCCCCTGCGAAGATTGTGGAGAAGGAAAAGGGCAAACAGGCGGAGCTTGAGGCAAAGCTTGCCAAAGTCGCGGATGCTGAGAAGAGGCTGGCTGACATTGGATAAGGATCTGTTACGGGGCCTGCTGCGTTCTTTTTTGCGGGAAGACATCGGCAGTGGCGACCTCACCAGTGAACCGCTCTTTGACAGCAGCCAGCAGGGAAGTGCCGGTCTGGTTGCCAGGGAGTCCTTTGTGGTGGCTGGTGCGGAGGCGGTCGCGGCAGAGGTTTTTTATCTGCAGAACAGTGAAATCTGCTGCAGTGGTGCGGTGGAAGATGGCTGTGAGGTGAAAAAAGGGGATATTCTCCTGACTGTATCCGGTGCGGTGATTGATCTTTTAAAGGCTGAGCGGGTGGCCCTGAATCTCCTGCAGCGACTCTCTGGCATTGCCACTATCACTGCAGACTTTGTTGCAGCGGTTAAACTCTATCCGGTTCGTATCACTGATACCCGCAAGACCACCCCGGGCCTCAGGATGCTTGAGAAATATGCGGTTCGGGCGGGTGGCGGCTACAATCACCGTCATAACCTGAGTGACGGTGTGCTGATCAAGGACAACCATATTGCCGCCTGCGGTTCCGTGACGCGTGCTGTGCAGAAACTTCGTGAAAGAGTTCCCCACACCATCAAAATTGAAGTGGAAACCGATACATTGGAGCAGGTTCGTGAGAGCCTGGACTGCGGAGCGGATATTATTATGCTGGATAATATGGACATTGAAACCATGAAAGAGGCAGTAGCAATGGTGGACGGAAAAGCTCTGACCGAGGCTTCCGGCGGGGTTGATCTGGCCACTGTCGCTGCCATTGCTGCAACTGGCGTGGATATCATTTCAGTGGGCGCTTTGACCCATTCGGCACCATCCTGCGATATTGGAATGGACTGGCAGGTGTGAAAAATAGCAGTCTTTATTGGCGGCAACAGCCTTGTATAATAGAAAAATTCTTGATTCTTTGCCGTTAAATGTGCCATAATGGAAAGATATAGCAGCTAAAAGTAGGTTTTTTGTTCGTCTCCATGTGGGAAAAGTAAAATAATAATCCAGTAAAGGTGTCAAAATATGCGTTGCCCAAAATGTGGTTATATCTCATTTGATCATATGGAATCATGCCTGAAATGTAAGAAAGATATTTCAGGTACTTCAGATGTTGAAGGTACAACTTACCACGCGTCAGCACCCTCATTCCTGCGGGTTCCGGAGAAGAGTAGTTCTGAGCCTGTTGAGGAGAATGTGTCATCGGCAGAACTGGATGACGATGCTGCTGTTGAGGGCGATTTCGAATTTTCTGATCCTGATCTCGATATTCTTGTTGAGGACGATAACGAGGCAACCATCTCCTTTGGGGAATCGGACAGTGATGCGGATGATTTTCTGCTTGAACCTGAAAGTGATCCTGATGAAGAGGGCAGCTTTGAGTTTGAACTCGATGAGGACGATATGGACTTTTCCGATGAGGAAGCAGCAGCTGCCCCCCTCAATGTCCCTGATGAACTCTCGGATATTTCTGATCTTGCCCCGCCGGAAGATGACGGCAGTCCCATTGCCTCTGTGTCCAGTGATATGAGTCTTTCTCTTGATGATGAAATGAGTCTGGATGAAAACCTTGACCTTGACGGTCTTGATCTTGATCTCGGCCTGGGAGGCGAG
>JAMOMO010000190.1 GCA_027067035.1 Desulfobulbaceae bacterium | reverse complement strand
TGGAACACTGCTATGGCGCATGACAAAGGCCTGTGGCCGTGGAATAAAGTCACTTCTGGTGACAGGGAACCAGAAGAGAAAGGAAAGGGCAGAGGCTAAAAAGAAAGAAAAGGCAGTCAACAAGCGAAAGTCTCCGCAAAAAGAGCAGCCTGCACCAAAGGTGCGGAGTGAGGCAAAAGATGTGGTGGCAGCTTCGCCCGGCATGCCCGTTGTGAAGGAAATCACCAAAAGTCCTGTTCTCTCTGAAGATGGCGAAGATGACAGCTTTTCAGCACGCCCCGTGGCGCGTGGTGACTGGAAACTGCCCCCCCTGAATCTCCTTGAAAAAAATGTCAGCCAGGAGGAAACGGTGGACAAGGAGGTCTACTATCAGGTCTCCAAGCAACTTGAACAGAAGCTTAAAAACTTTGGTGTTTCCGGAAAAGTTGTTGGGATTTCACCAGGTCCTGTTGTTACCACCTATGAGTATTCTCCTGCTGCAGGAGTTAAAATTAATAAAATAGCGGGACTTGCCGATGATCTTGCCCTTGGGCTTAAGGCCCAGTCGGTGCGGGTGGTTGGCTCGGTTCCGGGGAAGGCTGCCCTGGGAATTGAGATCCCCAATCCCAATCGTTCCGTGGTCTATATCCGGGATCTTCTTGCCTGTGAGGAATATCGGAAAACAAAAGATAAGCTTGCTATTGTTCTGGGCCTTGATGTGGTGGGGAGCCCATCCATTGTCAACCTGGCAAAAATGCCGCATTTGCTCATTGCAGGTTCAACCGGATCAGGGAAGAGTGTGGCAATTAATGCGATCATTGCCTCAATTCTGTACAACGCGACGCCTGAGGAAGTTCGCCTGCTGATGGTTGATCCGAAACGCATTGAGCTTTCCGGTTATGAAGGTATCCCTCATCTTCTGCATCCTGTGGTGGTTGAGCCGAAACTTGCTTCACGTGCCCTTATGTGGGCAGTGCGTGAAATGGAACGACGCTATAAACTGCTTGAAGAGGCAAAGGTGAAGAGCTTTGATTCCTACAATGAGGCTGCAGAGGAAAAACTTCCCTACATCGTGATAATTGTGGATGAACTCGCCGATCTGATGATGGTTGCATCCAAGGATGTTGAGGCTTCCATTGCCCGGCTTGCCCAGATGGCAAGGGCTGCCGGAATGCACCTGATTCTTGCCACCCAGCGACCTTCCGTCGATGTCCTGACAGGGCTTATCAAGGCAAACTTTCCAACAAGAATTTCTTTCAAGGTCTCTTCCAAGGTTGACTCAAGGACCATCCTTGATACCTCTGGGGCAGAGCATCTGCTGGGGGCCGGTGACATGCTTTATCTTGCCAATGGATCGTCAAGTCTGCAGCGTGTTCACGGTGCATATATTTCCGAGGCCGAAACCGAGGCCATTATTTCCTTTTTGAAAGAACAGGGAAATGCCAGTTATGACGAATCGGTTACAGCTGCGGTTCAGGAGGAGGAAAACGGGGCTGCTGATTCCGGTGATGAGGAGTATGATGAACGCTATGACGAGGCGGTGACTCTGGTTTGTGAATCTGGTCAGGCATCAATTTCCATGGTTCAGCGACGACTTCGTGTGGGCTACAACAGGGCTGCCAGGATGATTGAAATGATGGAGAAGGAAGGAGTGGTCGGGCCGGCGGATGGTGCGAAACCGCGTGAGGTTTTTGCACGTCGGGACTACGACTCTGAGCTCTCCTGATACCGAGTTGAATTTGCTTGACAATTATAAGGCAACAATATATAAATTCAAACTGGTAAAAAATGAGTGATGGTTCATTTAGTATGGTGTTTATGCTGCCTTAACTTAACTCGTTGAAATACTGTAAAATTGTGTTGGTGGGACATTACTGAAAAGCCGGTCTTTTTTCTAATGTTCCTTTTAGTTAGTGGTTATAGTTGGCCCGGTATGTTCCGGGTCGCAAAAGTAAAATAAACTGAGGAGGTAGTTTAATGCCAAGTTATGTAGATCCTTCCAAGTGCGACGGTTGCAAGGGTGGAGACAAGACTGCATGTATGTACATCTGTCCCAACGACCTGATGGTACTTAACAAAGAAGAAATGAAGGCCTACAACCAGGAGCCTGACGCATGTTGGGAATGTTACTCTTGTGTTAAAATTTGTCCGCAGGGCGCAATCTTTGTTCGTGGATATGATGACTTCGTACCCATGGGCGGTCAGGTTCACCCAATGCGCAGTGCAGATTCCATTATGTGGACCGTTAAATTCCGTAACGGCAACATGAAACGTTTCAAGTTTCCTGTTCGTACCACTGCTGAGGGTGCTGCTAACGCATATCCTGGTGAGAAGGGTGCTAACCTGGATGACGAGTGTCTGCTCCTCGAGTCCGATCTGCCAACCCCTAAATAATTCTGCCTCAGATTTTTGAGAAGAATCCATTGAATTATTTTAAATAACATTTTGAATCTATAAGGAGATTTAAATATGGCGTTACCAAATAAACCCAACGGCGAGATAGAAGCCGTTGTCGATCCCGAGATCGTAGAGCACGACGTTGATGTACTTATCGTCGGTGGTGGTATGGCAGCTTGCGGTACTGCTTTTGAGATCAAAAAATGGGCTGGTGATGATCTGAAGATCACCCTCGTTGATAAAGCTTCCATGGAGCGTTCCGGTGCTGTTGCCCAGGGCCTTTCCGCTATCAACACCTACATTGGTGAGAATCCAATCGAAAACTACGTAAAGATGGTTCGTAATGACCTGATGGGCGTTGTTCGTGAGGATCTTATCTATGACTGTGGTCGTCACGTTGATGAGTCTGTAAAACTGTTCGAAGAATGGGGACTTCCCATTTGGAAGAAAGATGCAGACGGCGAGAACCTTGATGGTGCAAAGCCTGCTCCAACCCTTCGTGAGGGTGGAACTCCTGTTCGTACAGGTAAATGGCAGATCATGATCAACGGTGAGTCCTACAAATGCATCGTTGCCGAGCCTGCAAAAGCAGCCCTTGGCGAAGAGAACTGTCTTGAGCGTATTTTCATCGTAAAAATGCTCCTCGACAAAAACAAAGCCAACCAGATTGCTGGCGCTGTTGGTTTTTCCACCCGTGAGAACAAAGTTCATGTTTTCCGTTGCAAGACTGCTCTCGTAGCTTGTGGTGGTGCTGTAAACATCTTCCGTCCCCGGTCTACCGGTGAGGGTAAAGGTCGTGCATGGTACCCAGTATGGAATGCTGGTTCCACCTACACCATGTGTGGACAGGTTGGTGCTACCATGACCATGATGGAGAATCGTTTCACCCCAGCTCGTTTTAAAGATGGATACGGACCTGTTGGTGCGTGGTTCCTTCTTTTCAAGGCTAAAGTACAGAACGGTCTTGGTGAGTTCTATGCAAACAGTGATGCAGTGAAAGAAGAGCTTGAGAAATTCATGCCTTACGGAGCATCTGCTGTTACACCTACCTGTCTTCGTAACCATCTCATGATCAATGAGCTGAAAGCTGGACGTGGACCAATCTACATGGCTACCGATGTTGCCCTGAATGCATTCCTTGACGAGCGTCGCGAAGCTGGAATGGATGAGAAGAGCCTCAAAAAATTCTGGAAACATCTTGAGTCTGAAGCATGGGAAGATTTCCTTGACATGTCTGTTGGACAGGCTGGCCTCTGGGCTGGTGCCAACGTAGAGCCTGAGAAAGTAGGTTCTGAGATTATGCCGACCGAACCCTACATGCTCGGATCTCATTCCGGTTGTTGTGGTATCTGGACTTCAGGTCCCAATGAGGACTGGGTTCCCACCGTTGATGGTACTCGTGCCCATCAGTACAAATGGGGATACAATCGTATGACCACAGTTGACGGACTCTTCACCGCTGGTGATGGTGTTGGTGCTTCTGGTCATAAGTTCTCCTCAGGTGCCCATGCTGAAGGACGTATCGTTGCAAAACAGATGGTTAAATTCTGTCGTGACAATGCTGACTTCACCCCAGAGCTGAAGCAGACTCCTCAGGAACTCGCTGATGAAGTTTACGCTCCAGTAAAACTCTATCAAGAGAACGTTGGTCTGACCACCGCCTCTGATGTTAACCCCGCATACTGCAAACCTGCAGGTATCATGATGCGTCTCATGAAAGCCACCGATGAGTATGGTGGTGGTGTTGCGACATACTACATGACCTCCGGTAAGCTTCTGGGAATCTGTATGGATCTTCTCCAGCTTCTTCGTGAAGATGCTGCGAAAATGGCTGCAGGCGATCTGCATGAGCTGCTTCGCGCATGGGAGAACTACCATCGTATCTGGTGTGTTGAGATGCATATTCGTCACATCCAGTTCCGTGAGGAATCCCGCTACCCAGGATTCTACTACAGATCTGATTTCCCAACCGTTGATGACGAAAACTGGAAGTGTTTCGTTAACTCCACATTCAATCCTGAGACCCAGGAATGGCTGTGTGAGAAGGTTGAGTGTATCAACATCGTAGAGACCGACCCCTGGATCTAATCCGCGGTTGTAGGACATACGTATGAATAAAAATCTCCAGGAGTCTTCGGATTCCTGGAGATTTTTACTATGTGGCACTTGTGGTTGATTAGAGGGAAGGATGTAATTTGTTCCTTAATTCTGATGAGTTACAATGTTGAAAAAAAGAGCCTTTGATTCTTGAATTTGGATGTTTGTAAATTGAAGCTCCCTGAATGTCGGACTACTTTTTATTCTGACAGGACGTGCGTTTTCAAAGGTAAATATTAAGAGTACTAATGGAGGTTGGTATGACTGACGAGCAAGGCACTTCTGGTGCGATTTTGGTCGTAGGCGGTGGTATCAGCGGGCTCACTGCAGCCCTTGAAGCCGCTGAAGTCGGAAATGATGTGTTTCTGGTCGAAAAGAATGCGTATTTCGGTGGCCGTGTAGCACAGCTGAATCAGTATTTCCCAAAACTCTGTCCGCCAAGCTGTGGACTGGAGATCAATTTCAAGCGTGTGAAGGACAATCGTCGTATCCGCACCTACACCATGACCAGCGTTACTGCTGTTTCTGGTGGACCCGGAAATTACGAAGTCACCCTTGAGACTGCACCACGCTATGTGAACAGCAACTGTACCGCCTGTGGCGATTGTGCAGATGCCTGCACCGACGAGATTGATAACGAGTTCAACTTTGGAATGAACAAATCCAAAGCAGCCTATCTTCCCCATGAGATGGCTTTTCCCCGTCGTTATGTCATCAATAAAGATGCTCTTTCTGATGATGGGGCTGCTGCAGTCAAGGCAGCTTGCAAGTACAATGCCGTTGATCTTGATATGGGCGTTGATACCAAGACCATCAATGTCTCATCCATCATCTGGGCCACAGGCTGGACGCCGTATGATCCAACCAAAATGGACAATCTGAAGTTCAATGAATCAGATGCCATTGTAACCAACATGATGATTGAGCGCATGGCTGCTCCCGGCGGACCCACCGATGGAGCTATTCTTCGTCCTGGCGACAACAAAGAGCCTGAATCATTTGCCTTTGTTCAGTGTGCCGGATCACGTGATGAGAACCACCTTGAGTACTGTTCCTATATCTGCTGTATGGCGACATTCAAGCAGATGACCTATATCAGAGAGCGGTATCCTGAAGCTAAGATTTACGTTTTCTACATCGATCTTCGGACCCCTGGTAAATACGAGAAGTTCCGTGAGAAGCTGATGCAGGATGAACACTCAAGCTTTATCAAAGGAAAAGTCGCTGAGATCATTCCAGAGTCTGACGGTTCTGTTACAGTTGTTGCTGAAAATGCAGTTACCGGTGAGAAAATTAAACAAAACGTCGATATGGCAGTACTTGCCACAGGTATGCAGACAACAATTGCTGCCGAAGGTGCTCCTGTTACACTTGATACAGATCCCAGCGGTTTTGTTAACTCGAATTCCGAGACCGGCGTTCTGTCAGCAGGCTGCGCATGCAGAGCTGCAGACGTTGTAACCAGCAATCAGTCAGCCACCGCTGCTGCCCTGAAAGCAATTCAGGTTTCCAGGAGGTCATAATCAATGGATAAGAAAATTTGTACCTATATATGTACTGGTTGTGGCATTGGAGAAGCCCTTGATATTGAGGAGCTTTCCGGTGTTGTTACTGGTGAGATGTCTCAGGAATGTAAGACCCATGCTGCACTCTGTGGAGCTGAAGGCCGAGCCTTTCTTGAGAATGAGAAATCAGCTGAAGGAATTAATACCTTTACCATCTGCGCCTGTTCACCCCGTGTGATGCAGAGTCAGTTTGATATGGGTGATGATACCATCACCGTTCGCGGCAATCTGCGTGAGCAGGTGGTCTGGGCTGCAGGTGAGCCTGAAGAGGGTCAGGAGGATGCACATAAGGAATGGCTGCAGGAGACTGCATCCGATTATGTCCGTATGGCATGTACCCGTGCCAGCAAGACCGAAATGCCCGAACCCTACGAGATGGAGTCCATGAACAAGGACATTCTGGTTATGGGTGGTGGTATTGCAGGTATGACTGCTGCAATCGAGGCATCAAAAGCAGGATCCAAAGTAACCATCATTGAAAAAGCCGATGTACTCGGTGGTAAGGCCAATGGCTGGGCCAAGCAGTTCCCGACCTCTTATCCCTATGCAGAGCTCGAGGATAATTCAATTGCTGCAATGATTGCAGAGGTTGAAGCGGATGGAAACATCAGCGTGAAGACCTCCACCGAAGTTGCCCGTATCGGTGGCGCTCCAGGTGCATTCAAGGTCACCCTGAAGGCAGCCGGAACCACCTCCGAGTGGGATGCCCCTGCCAAGGTTGGTGTTGACGAGCAGGATAAAATTGATAAAGGCGAAATGGATGATCCCAATGATGGTCTGAAGCCATACGGTGAAGCCAATGACGCCGCCGAGACCTTCGGTGCTGTAGTCCTCGCAACAGGCTGGATTCCTGCCGATGTCTCCGAGTACGAACATCTTGGATATGGCAGCAATGATAAAGTTGTAACCAATGCCGAGTTTGAGGCCATGGCCAAACAGGGTAAACTTGACGGTATCAATAAAGTTGCCTTTGTCATGAGTCCCGGTGCTGAAGAAAATGATGAGGATTTTCCCTATGCCAACTCGGTAACCTCCATGGTTGCGCTGAAGCAGGCAAAATATGTACGGGAAAACAATGCTGATGCTCAGGCATATATTCTGTATCAGCACATGCGCACTCCTGGAAACATGGAGCTCTTCTATAAGGGTGTTCAGCAGGATGACGGCATCTTTATGACCAAAGCAACTGTTACCGGTGTTGAGGGCGGAACCGTCCATGCAAAAGATACCCTTCTTGGTGAAGACCTTGATCTTGAAGTGGATCTTGTTGTACTCGCAGCCGGAATGGTACCAACCACAAGGGATGCGGATACCATTAACCTTGCGTATCGCCAGGGACCAGCGTTTCTTGATCTTGATCTTTTTGACGGCTATGCTGATTCTCATTTTATCTGCTTTCCCTACGAGACCCGTCGTACAGGTATCTATGCCTGTGGTGGTGTAAGAAAAGCAATGAATATGCAGGAGACCATGGACGATGCAGCCGGTGCTGCCCTGAAGGCAATTCAGTGTATCGAGTCTGCTGACCGCGGCGTTGCCGTTCATCCCCGTTCCGGTGATAAAACATATCCGGAATTCTTCTTCCAGAGATGTACACAGTGTAAGCGCTGTACAGAGGAGTGCCCCTTTGGTGCACTTGACGATGACGAGAAGGGTACGCCACTTCCCAATCCGACACGCTGTCGTCGTTGTGGTACCTGTATGGGTGCCTGTCCTGAGCGTATCATCGGATTCAAGGATTACAACATCGATCTCATCGGCTCCATGATTAAGGCCATTGAGGTACCTGAAGATGATGATGATAAACTTCGTATCCTCATCTTTGCCTGTGAAAATGATGCCTATCCGGCACTTGATATGGCAGGAATGCGGAACCATAAATTCAGTCACATGATCCGCTTTATTCCGGTTCGCTGTCTTGGTTCCGTGAATATGTCCTGGATTCGTGATGCACTCTCTGCAGGACTTGACGGTGCAATGCTTCTTGGCTGTAAATATGGTGACGATTACCAGTGTCACTTTGTCAAGGGATCCGAGATTGCCAATACCCGTATGGCGAATATTGGCGATACACTGTCAACTCTTGGTCTTGAGCCTGAGCGTGTTCGCTCCGAGTCTGTAGCTATTACCGACTATGATAAGGTAGCCGAGCTTGTTAATGATTTTGTAGAAGAGATTGTTGAACTCGGTGCAAATCCATTCAAGGGCTTCTAGTTCGGTCTTTTTTATCTGGTACTGGTGTGACACTGCTTGCATATTGGGAAGAACACCAGTACCATGTTCCATCAAATTGAAGACCACTATTTTTTAAGCATAGTTATAAGACTTGAGAAGAGAACAGGAGGAGTAGAACCATGGATGTTCAACCGGATTTAGATTTTATCAGATATTTGAAAACAGCTGGCGGCGACACAATGAAAAAGTGTTACCAGTGTGCCACCTGTTCAGTAGTTTGCCCTCTGTCTACAGAGGAAAATCCTTTTCCACGACAGGAGATGATCTGGTCTGGATGGGGAATGAAGGATAAGCTTGTTGCTGATCCCAACGTCTTTCTCTGTCATCAGTGTGGTGACTGTACAGCCTATTGTCCACGCGGTGCCAAGCCGGGTGATGTACTTGGTGCAATCCGTGCCTACGCTTATACAGCACTCGGGTGGCCCACCGGTCTTGCAAAACTTGCATCAAGCGCCAAAGGCCTGCCGATGCTGATTGCTATTCCCACCGTAATTATTTTTGTACTCTGGGCAATCTCCGGTGGTATGGTTATTCCTGGAAGCGAAGAGTTTGCATCTCACGGATATCAGCGTTTCTTTGGTCACTGGGATTTCCACTGGCTCGGAAAAAATGTTGCTTTTATTGATACATTTATGCTTGCCGCCTTTGGCCTTGCCGCTGTTGCCTCCTATAAGGGAGTGACTACAATGTGGAGAAAAATGTGTGAGCGTGAAGGTGTTAACACTGACTTCAAACCTTCTATGGTTCAGATGGTAAGAGATTTTGTCTGGCCTTCAGTTGTTGAGATTGTTCAGCACAGCCGTTTTAAAGAGTGTGTTACAAACCGTAACCGCGAAACAGGCCATAAGCCTCTGATGTATGCTTTTGGCGGACTCTTTATTGTTACTGCATGGTCAGCAATCGCCAATGATGTACTTGGTCTCTGGATTCCGAGTCTGCATGGGCCGATGTCCGTATGGAACCCTGTGAAAATCCTGGCCAATGTTTCTGCTGTTGCCATGATTGTCGGTATTGGAATCTTATGGGCCAATCGGTCAAAATCAGAAGCTGAAGACAACATTACACCCACCTTTTATGACTGGTTCCTTATCTGGGAGATCATGGCGGTTGGTGTAACCGGACTTCTTGCAGAAGTTGCCAGATGGGCAGGACTTGCAGCTCCAGGTTACATTATTTATTTTATCCATCTTGTAACCGTTATGATGCTGTTCATGTACATGCCTTATACCAAGTTTGCACATCTCATCTATCGCACAACCGCGATGACCTTTGAGAGATTCAGAGAGAGTTCTTTTGTAAAGAACCCCCTTGATGAGTAGACAGAAGTATTAGCTGTTCTTGAGGCTGTGTCTTTAGAGACGCAGCCTTTTTTTTTGCATTATTCTTTCAGTTCATGCCGAAAGTGCCGCATGAGACAGCAGGGGGATGCAGATGGTATCTGTCTCTCTTTTGTTGCCGGCCGATGCCACGACTTCCGCGGTACCTGAGGTAAAGGCTGATCTATTTGCGGTGGGCTCTCTACACAGCCTCAGCAAACAGGGGCTGTGTAAAAGATTTGTCAGCCCGAAGAGCGGTATGGGAAAAAGGATAAAGATTTTTGTCTTTACCTTAAAAAAAACATTGTAATAAAAAAATCTTTTGGGTATATTCTTTCACCTTGTACGCTGGCGTAGCTCAATTGGCAGAGCACCTGATTTGTAATCAGGATGTTGCGGGTTCAAGTCCCATCGCCAGCTCCAGTTGCACTAGATACTTGGTTTTATCCAAATATATTTATATATACTGTTTGACTTTGAGGTTTGTTGTATTTGTTTGTGGAGGGGTTCCCGAGTGGCCAAAGGGAACAGACTGTAAATCTGTCGTCAGAGACTTCGGAGGTTCGAATCCTCCCCCCTCCACCACCTTATTTTTTTATATAGATATTGCAGATATTATTAAAGCGGGAATAGCTCAATTGGTAGAGCATCAGCCTTCCAAGCTGAGGGTTGCGAGTTCGAGTCTCGTTTCCCGCTCCATAGAATATCTGTTTTTTTTTATTATTTGTATCAGGCTCATATAGCTCAGTTGGTAGAGCGCATCCTTGGTAAGGATGAGGCCAACGGTTCAAATCCGTTTATGAGCTCCAAAATTACCGTTATTCACAACGGCCAGAGGAGACTACTACTATGTCAAAGGAAAAATTTGAAAGGACTAAACCGCATGTCAATGTAGGTACTGTAGGTCATATTGATCATGGTAAAACTACTCTGACCGCTGCAATCACTGCTGTACAGGCACAGA
>JAMOMO010000189.1 GCA_027067035.1 Desulfobulbaceae bacterium | reverse complement strand
CAGAAAGGCCAGTTTTCGGGGCAGCCCGAGCGTCCCCAGGGCGTGGCCGAGGCTGACTGTGCTGGAGGTTGCCAGGAGGGCCAGAAAGCAGAAGAGGATTGCGTTGGTCTTCAGGGTAATGAGGCCGGCCATGCGGAGGCCGTCCATACTGATGTGAAAAGGTCCCAGTGGAAGCAGATCTGTTCCCCCATAGCTGAGGGGGAGGGTGAGCAGCAGAACGAAGCTGAAGATATTTACCGTGGCAATTCGTTTCAGAACAAGTCCTGGAGCAGGGCGTGAGATCAGCAGCAGCAGCGCCGTAATAATGGCGCCGAATCCTGCCACCGTACAGGACGATGTGGTGGCAAGAACCAGGCTGATGGCAACTCCGCCGATGATTTTCACCCTGGCATCACTTTTGTGCAGGAGCGTTGTTCCGGAGCTGAAGGGTTCGGAAATCATTTTGCAGGGCTGTCGGGGGCGCGGCGGTATCGCAGCCAGGCGGCAAGACCGGCAAGTCCAAGCAGATAACCGATTCCTCCCATGATATCAAGAAATCCCGGTTTTCTCTCTTCGGCCAGGGCCAGGCTTCTCTTTATGGGCGCCAGCTCCTGTTTGAACAACTCCTCAAGCATCTGTTTCAGCTCCTGATTGTCCGGCAGGCTGCTGACTGTACGGGCTGTCTTGGAGCTGTCGGGAATTGTCTCCTCTGAGACTGTTGCAGCAGGCAGGTGCTCGGGAAGGTACTCCGCGGCAGGGACCAGCCACTGGTTCTGATGCCCTTCACTGCCCGTGACTGTAATAAGCAGATCCATGGCCTCCTGTCGTGCCTTTGCAGGGATCGGAAAACTGAAGATACCCTTCTCGTTGCCCTGACCGCTGAGCAGCACTGTTCCGGACTTTTTGTCTTTTACTGTGACTGTTCCATGCATCAGGGGGCGTCTGGCTGAAAAGCTTGCCTCAACGGTGATGGTGTTACCTGATACCCATGCAAAGACATGGATTTTATGGGCCAGGGCCTGTTGCGGGTGCAGGAGAAGGGAGCTTGAAAGCAGGAAGCTGAGAGTGAGAAGTCGTATGAGTGTGTTCATTTGTGCTGTTTTCCAGGGGAGAGGATTTCAGGTTGCACCCTCATGAGGAAGGTGACCACAAACATGGTAATGAGCCCTTCAATCACCATGACGGGGAGGTGGCTGGCCAGAATAAGGCCCGCGACATCAAGAAAACCATGGTCTGAGAGAAAAAGTGCCGTTGCCATGAGGAGCGCGGAAAAAAACATGGAGCAGAATCCGGCGACAAAACCTGCTGTCATCTGCTTTTTTCTGTTACCGGAAAGCAGGGGATGGAGGAGGATGCCGCAGAGAACTGCAGGTCCTGCAATGTTGAATCCGTTGACCCCCAGAACGATGATGCCGCCATATTGAAAAAACAGGGCCTGGAGGAAGAGGGCCACGACAATGGCCGGGAATGCGCCCCAGCCGAGGATCAGTCCAAGCAGCCCGCCTAACAGGAGATGGACCGATCCGGGGCCGATGGGGACGTGAATGAGGGAGGCCACAAAAAAGGTTGCTGAAAGCAGGGAAACGGTCATGATGCGATCGTAATCAAGCTTTTTCAGGCCCACAGCAGTGCCTGCCGCAGTGAGTACAGCACCTCCTGCGAGGACCGGTGTGCTGAGTATTCCTTCTGATATGTGCATGACAGTTGACTCCTCTGATCAGTGCAGATCCTTGCCCGTGGAACTCATGGAAAGGTTGCCGTTTCGTACTCCGCGCAGGGCAATGAGACTGTCGGCAAGCCTGCGAACCTCACCGGCCTGGCCACGGACAATGATCACCTCAAGACAGTTGTGGTGGTCCATGTGGACATGGGTGGTGGAGACAATCTGCTGATGGTAACCATGTTGCAGTTCGGTGACCTTCTCCTGTAACTGGTGCTGGTGGTGGTCGTAGACCAGTGAAATAACGCCCATCACCGCCTTTTCGGCCTGCCACTCTTTTTCAATGATGCGGCCCCGGATAAGGTCACGGAGTGCTTCGGAACGGTTTTGGTAATGATGTTCCCTGATGAAATTATCGAAATCCTCAAGGAGACTGTCTTCCATGGAAACAGTGAATCGCTTTAACATTGTAACACCTTTTTAGAATTTGTGTTAACATAACAGCTGGCACAGGAAAGGTCAACACTCTTGTTGCCATTTTGATTACGGAGATATGATATGGAGTTTACACTTAAAAGTATTGGGCTGGTCCACTCATGCTATCGGGAAAAGTTTGGCATTCCACGGCAGCCCGGTCTGGTGAAAAGCGCCCGCGGAAGCATTGAGCTGCTCCCGCCCTGTGACCGGGAGGAGATGTACAGGGATCTGGAGAGTTTTTCACATATCTGGGTGCAGTTTCTCTTCCATGAGGCGGTATCCGACGGCTGGCGGCCAACGGTTCGTCCGCCCTGGCTGAGTGGGCGGAAGCGTGTGGGGCTCTTTGCCAGCAGAACCCCGCATCGCCCGAACTTTATGGGGCTTTCGGTGGTTCGTTTTCTC
>JAMOMO010000188.1 GCA_027067035.1 Desulfobulbaceae bacterium | reverse complement strand
TTTGCACTTTTAGTTTTATTCGTAACAGTAGCAACCGCTCAGGCTGAAATTGTTTTCGGGGTAATCCCGTTGCAGGATAAGGAGGTTATGGTACAGAAATTCACCCCCTTGGCCAATTACCTCAGTGAACAACTGGGAGAGCCGGTGACTCTTAAAATCGGCAGCAATTATGATGAAATTGAATCAGGGCTGGTCAACGGAGATATCCAGATTGCCTATGTCGGACCAAGCGGTGCTGTAAAAATGAACCAGGATAATCCTGCCGTTTTTCCACTTGTAAAGGTCGTCAAAGGTGGCTCTCCTTTCTATAAATCATACGTTATTGCAAAAGCAGATTCGCCTCTGAACAGTCCCGCTGATCTCAAGGGAAAGGTATTTGCCTTTGGTGATAAGGGGTCAACTTCATCCTATCTTGTACCCAAATACATTCTTGCAAAAAATGGCGTCACCATTGATGACCTGAAAGAGGCAAAATTAACCGGGTCACACTCCAATGTTCTTAAGGCAGTCCTTGATGGAAGTGTGGATGCAGGTGGTCTGAAAGAGAGTCTTGCCCTGAAAAATAAAGATAAGGTCAAATTCCTGGAAATCTCAAAACCAATCCCCAACTTTCCCATTTGTGCAAACTTAAAAGTGCTTGGCAAAGAGAAAGCGAAAAAGATTCTGGGAGTTTTGGTGAAAATGGCAGAGAATGCTCCTGAAATCACCTCGATCAATAAAAAATATAACAAGTTTTCCAAGGCATCAATCAGTGACTATCAGATTATAGCCGCGATCATGAAGAAACAGTAAATATGCAGCAGGTCCGGGCCGGATTCTCTTTTTCCTGATACTGAGATTTGAATTCAGCCCGGCTATTCACCACATCACCGTGTTATAGCTTTTCAAGCAGCAAGACCCCCAGGACAAATCACATGAATATCCGACTGAAACTTCTCATCCTGATAACTGCAATTGCCGTACTCCCGGCACTGTTTATTGCCAGTTTCTCAAGTTACAAAATCTCCAACTACTTGGAAAATCGTCAGGGCCTTGCCATGGAGGAACAAAGCAGCGTGGCAGGAGAACACCTCGCAACCTTTATTGAACTACGTAACAGAGACCTCCGCCTGCTACAGGCCAATCCCCTCTTTGCCCGTTCCCTGATCACAGACTTTGACTACAGTGATGTGGATTCACTTCTGAAACAACTCACAGCAGACAAGGACAATCCTTTTTCATTTTATATGCTGACCAAGGCTGATGGTACCTGTGTCGGTGCAAGCATGCCGGAACTGATTGGTAAAAAAAATGCAAAAAAGAAATGGCATATCGAAACCCTGCAGCAGGGTAAATATGTCTCAAACTGGAATAAGCGTCCTGATACTGCCCTGCTGTCCAATCCGCCTTTCGAAAATGATGACCGCTATACCATGGTTTTTTCTGCAGTCGTACATGATGAACAAAATAATGTGGTCGGAACAATAAATGCGAGAGTAAAATGGCAACTGGTCCAGGAATGGCTTGATCACCAGATTGAGAACTTCCAAAAATCCGGCTGGAAAAGCAAAAGCCTCACCGTCACCCTTGAGGATGGGACTATTATCGCCCACAAGAATGGCAGTGTGGTTTATGAAAAAAACATCAACGATTTTTTCAGTGATCCAGCCAGCAGAAAGGTCTTTAATTCTCAGGAAAAGGGGATATTTACTGACTCCGGTGATGATAAATCGACCATTTGGGCCTTCGATACGGTGAATATTGGAGAGGCAAAATGGAAGGTCCTGACCAGTGTGGACGCCAAAGAGTTCTACCAGATCCGAAATGATTTTATCCGAACCTTTATAGTCGCACTTCTTATTTGTCTGGCGCTTGCTGTTTTTATGGGAGCGCTTGCAGGAAAAACCCTGGTGCATCCCTTAAAACGGGCAGTCAATATACTTCAAGATATTGCTGCCGGTGATGGGGATCTCTCCGCCAGGCTTCCGACCAGAACAGATGGTAAAAAAGGAGATGAGATCAACCAACTCTCGGTTGCCTTTAATACCTTTGTTGAAAAACTACAGTCAATATTTCAGAAAATTGCCGGAAATGTTGAAACGCTCAACAGCTCCTCCACCGATCTCACAGGAATTGCCGATGGTTTTGCAGAAAAAGCCAACCAGGCATCTGATAAATCCAACACTGTGGCCGGTGCAGCTGATGAATTAAGCAGCAATATGAACAGCATTGCTGCTGCAGTTGAAGAGGCATCCATTAACATCAGTCAGGTTGCCAACGCATCAGAAGAGGTGAGCTCCACATTCGGTGATATCTCAGTTCAGACCCAAGATGCGAGAACTGTCACCGATGAAGCTGTTCAGCAGGCAAAAGAAGCCACTGAAAAAGTGGCACAGCTCGGAGAATCAGCAGGACAGGTTGGTAAGGTTGTGGAGACAATCACTGAAATTTCAGAACAGACCAATCTTCTGGCCCTCAATGCAACAATTGAGGCGGCAAGGGCTGGTGAGGCTGGTAAAGGTTTTGCAGTTGTTGCCAATGA
>JAMOMO010000187.1 GCA_027067035.1 Desulfobulbaceae bacterium | reverse complement strand
TAATTTTCTCCTGGGAATTCTTGTTAAATCGTAATGTAAAATTTACCGAAAGTCTTATATAATGCGTGGCTTGAGTAAAATGATAAGCTCTCGTTTTCTTGCTGTCTTTTCTTCATAACCAAAGAGGTATTTGAAGAAGGGGAGGTTTGAGGTACCGGGAATAAAGGTGCCGTCGGCATCATCTACACTTGAGATCAACCCGCCGATAACCAGCATTTCACCATCTTTAACGCGTACGGTGGTGCTCATCTCTCGTACATTAATGATGGGCAGGCCAACCTGACCAAGACCGACATCCCTGTACTCAATGGGTTCTTCAAGTTGAGAAGTTACCGGAACCAGATTGAGTATGATTTCTTTGTCATCGAGGATATTGGCTGTGAGCGCAAGGCCTACACCGGAGAGAACTCGCTGGGTTTCAACGGTATAGGAAATGGTTCCAGTGTCGTTGTTTACATCAGAGTCGATGGAGTCAATGTAGGTCACGTTACGACCCACTGTGATGAGTGCCGGCTGACCATTTAAAACACTGAGTTTCGGGTTGGAGAGAATGGTTGTCTGACCCTGCTCTTTTACTGCATTCAGAAAAGTGTCAAAGGTGAAGGCAGCCAGAGAGATAGCAGCAGCACCACTTCCGGTGATGACGGTGGCGATATCTGTTCCCACATCGGTGACGGAATCAGCCACGGAGCCTGCAGCATTGGAAATAGTACGGGTTGATGTCGTCGCATCGTCAGTAACTGTCAGGGTACTGTTATTGTTATAGGTACTGTTCCAGGTATTGGTATCACTGTAGTTGTCTTTTCTGACTTCAGTTCTGGTCCGACTGAAGTTCATGTCGCCGCCCACGGTGAGACTCTTGAGAAGCATGTTCCAGTTGAGACCGATTGAGGAGTAGTCATTAAGCTGCACTTCTATGATCTTGGCTTCAATGGAGACTTGTTTGTACAGTTCTTTTTTCAGGTTATCAAAGTACACTTCAAGCTTGTCAAGCAGTGGGCGGGGTGCGTGAACAGTCACCAGACCAACCGGTTTATCAATGGTGTATCTGTTTCCTGATGCTGAGACCTGTCTGGTTACCATTGAGGCTTCTGTCTCGGCAGGAGTGGTGCCGTCGGCATTGGCTGTTGCATCACTTGCTGCCGCAGCCATATCGGGAGTTGCTGAAGTTGACCAGGTGTCAAGGATGGCATCCATGTTGTCCTGAATGTTTTTCCAGATATCAAACTCGTTTCCCTTGGAGTCCAGGCGAATGGTTCCTTCAATGTTACTTGCGGTATCATTACTGCCAAGAACGTTGCCACCGGTTGCCGTCTCGTAAAGCTGTTTGGTAAACGGCATGGCAATATGAAACTGCCTGGTCTCTTTATAACGGACAACAATGGTGGATCCTCTCATCTCATGGTAGTAGTCCACCTGACGCAGGAGATTGTCAATGGCATCATAAAAGTCGTCATTGGCACTGATATCCACATCAACAAGAACATTCTGATCAACATCACTGGCCCAGGAGACATTCATCTTTTTGAGGGCTGCAAGGCGCTTCAGGATATCCCATAGCGGCTGAGGACCCTGAGTTGAACGAATGGATGCTCCAACTTTAATGGAAACGTCATCTGCCACTTCGGAAAGGCTTTCCTTATTGCCGCTGTTTACCAGATATGTTGGCTTGGTATACTGGACAGGGAGACGGTTTTCTCTCTTGACCTGTTGTGCAGGTGCCGGTGGTGCTTCAGGCAGGTCAACTTCTGGTTCCGCTTTATCCGGAACACAGGATGAAAGAAAAAAAGTCAGGACAAGAAGGCAGCTTAACTGCACTACTGGTTTTTGAAGCTTCATGGAAAACCCCTTGGGCATAGAAAAAGATAAATTTTTGCTCATCTCTATTTGTTGTTCAGTGAGTTACTGTTCAATCTGATTGTCTGTCATGGCAATACGGCCACGGATATATTTCTTTAATCCAGGAACCAGCTGATATCCAGAGTACAACAGCGCCTTATACTGTTCTGTGGCCTTTTTAGTCTGGCCCATGGTGTCGTATAACCGTGCTTTTGCAACCATGGTGTCAACGGTATCACTGTAGTTCTCAGAGTACTTGTCAAGAAGTTTCAGGGCAGCCTCTGGCTGGCCTTTCTCCTCACTGAAAGCCGCATAGCTGATAAGAGCTTCTTTCAAAGGAGGTTCGCCGGTGATGCTCTGGGCAAAATATTCCATTGCCTGGGGGATCTGTTCCATATTGGCTGAGGCGATGGCAGCATAGAGCGCGGCCTGATGGTTGTTCTTGTCAATTTTCAGAGTCTCTTTGGCATAATGAACACATTTTGCATTCATTCTCAGACCGACAAGGTAGATTGCCGCAAGCCTGTTTGAAATCTTGGCGTTTTGAGGCCACAGCTTAAAGGCTTTCTCGTAGAGTGCTGCAGCATCTTCAATATCGTCATTGTCCTCTTCAATCTTCGCTCTGCGGAGGAACTCTTTGGCCTGCATAATTTCTGCAGACTGATTGGTGGACTGCTGAATAATAAGAGCTTCTTTCTCAATGACATCGGTATCCGCTTCAAAGGAGAGGTTGTCAGTTGCCCGTTCAGGCCATGAAAATTCCATCTTGGCGGGATAAATAACGATGGTGTTGTGACGCTCTTCTTTTTTGAGATTCTTGAGATTTAAAATGATATCAAGGGCAAAATCCCAGGGCACATCATTTAAGGCCAGGGTCAGTGAACCGGTGACTGATTCATCAACAATAATATTGATATCACTGATTTGACGGAACAGCCTGAAGACATTATGGATGTCTATTTTATAGAAATCAACACTGATACGAGTGGCTTTATAGCCGGAGAACTCAAAAGAGTCCTGCATGGCATCAGCTGCTGTAACAGTTTCACCAGTATCCTGATTGGTGTTGCTTAACGCTGATTCAGAAGAATCTATCAGAGCATCAAGAGTCGGATCAGACGCAAGTTCCTGTCCACCTGCAGCTTCAGGCGCGGGCGGCGGGGGAGGAATCTGGGCTGATGTCTGCGGTACACCTTTCTGCTGCATTGGTGCAGCAGGTGTTGTGGATGCCACATCCCCGGGCGCTGCTGAATCAGTGGGGCCTGCTGGAAAGAGGCGAATCGATAAATCGTTCTCAACCCTGTCAACCTTATAGGTGTGGCCTTCGTCCAGAGTGATCTCAAAACGGGTTATTTGGGGGGCTTCTTCTGAAAGGGTCGTTATTTTTAGCGAGGCAAAATCATTTGCAGGAAGAATATCAGCAACATTGATAGTAGATGCAAGGTTTGCGTCGGCAATATCAATGACCAGACGTGGCGGCGAGAAGAGCTCGAACATGGTATACGCCGGTGCGCTTTCACCTTTGAGTACAATGAGGAGACTGTTGTCCATCAAGTCAGCCTGGATATCCTTGATATTGTATCCTCCTGTCTTGGCAGCTTCAGGCGCAGCCTGGGCACTGGCTGCCATGAAAAGAAAGAAAGAACAGAAAATGGTCAGATAGTATGTGGAAAGTTTCTTATACATTGTTTATTCTTCTCCCTCTTTCTTGAGGAGCATTACGATTGTGTTTGTTAACTTCTTTCCCACTCTGGTAAAAGCGGTTTCTTCGATTATAACTTCATTGTTTTGGATTGCTGTGATGACACCACGTTTTCCAATTTTCATTCCCTTGTGCAGGATATAGCCCTTCCCGGTTGTATCCTCTGCCATGGCAAAATCATTGTTCTTGGCCATGACGATGGCAACCAGCTTCAACTGTCCGGGTTCAAACAGCTGCATTCCGGAGAGTTGTTCTGCAACGGGGATGATTTCGTTAATATTTGTTGATGCCGCTTTTTCTGTTATGAACGGCACAAACGGGTCAGGTCTGTTATCTGTGCGATATTCAAAAGCCGCATTCAGAGACTGATCAGGTGACATCTGGTCTTTCTGAAGTGGGCTCTCCGAGGGGGACTTCTGTTCCAGGGCAGCATGGGCCGGAGAGACAAGGAAGGCCATACTGAAGAGGAGAACCGATGCGGTTCCATACAGCAGTCTCTTTGTTGTAAACGTTGACTTTTTCATGGTAGGCAGTTAATTCCGACGTTTTTTCTTCTTCTTCTTTTTTTTCTTCTTGTCGTTCGGGTCAGCAAGTTTTTTGTTGGTGAACTGATAGGTTACAAGACGAAAGCTTGACTCCAGCAGCATCTCACCGGCGTCCTTTTTCGGGCCACCCATGTTGATATTGGCCACAGTAACAATCCGGTCCAGCTTACTGACCTGATCAAGAAAGCTGCCCATGTTATGGTATGGGCCCCGTACTTTGATTTCAATGGGGATCTCTGAATAAAAATCCTTTGGAATCTCCGCGATGGGTTTGAAGGTGAGGAAGTCCAGCCCGGACCCTCTTCCCAGTGCGGAAATATTGGTGAGCAGGCTGGGAATTTCTTTCTCTTTGGGGAGCAGCGTTGCTGTCTCTTCAAAGAGCTGTTCCATTGCTGCCAGCTCTTCCTTCAGTTTACCCTCATTGGCCGCCTTTATTTTCGCAGCCTGAAGTTTTTTGATAATTGATGCCTTCTCTTTGGCAAGTCTGTTGCTTTCTTTCACCTGAGGCTGGAAAAGCGCAAAGTAAAAGAGGACCACAGGAAGCAGAAAGAGAACCACTGCAATAGTAATCTTCAGCTTTTTATCAAGCGGAATGTATTTTTCGTCTATGAAGGTCGCAAAAGCGTTAGTCTTTTTCATATACCGCAGTATTTACTGTGAGTTCTTGTTTGCTTTGTCCTGAGTTGTCTCTTTGGGACTGATAATTGTGCATGCCAGTTCGAAGCTCTTTAAATCACGGCCTGACACTTTTGCCAGTGAAGCATTGGAGAGGTTGACTGAACTAATAAAAATAGACTCTTTCAATGCATCCATGAACTGGGCAATTGTCCTGTTATCCAGGGCTACACCACTCAGTGACAGACGGGCCCCATCCTGTTTCAGGGATTTCAGCCACATTCGTTTTGAATCGACCTTTCTTGCAATCTCATCTAGAATATGAACTGTTATTGCCGAATCTCGTTTGAGCTTCTTTATAATTTCGATCTTTTTCTCAAGGGATTTCTTATCCTTTGCCATTTTTTGCATTTTGGCAATGATCGGATCGTATTTTTTGTTTTCCTGCTTCAATGACGCGATGGACGTCTCAATACTTTTGATCTTGATCGACTGGAGAAAACCAACCGCTCCCAGAATGAGAAGAAGAAAAATAAGCAGAGTGATAAAGCTTATTATCTGGTTACGTGCTTTGGCACGTTTTTTCAGCTGGCGTATGGGAAGGAGATTAATTCTTAGCATAATTACGGCCTATATAACTGAAGGTCGAATGGCAATTCCTGTAGCTATCGCCATCTCCGGCCCAATATTTTTCAGATAATCCGGGTCGATTTTTTTCGCATTAACGGTCATGTTGCTGAATGGATTAAACAGCTCCACCGACAAGCCGGTTTCATTGGCCAGAAAATCAATGAGGCCGGAAACCTTTGACCCGCCTCCACTGAGAACCAGTCTGCCCAACGGGTCATCCGGGTGATTTGCATGGTACAGATCTATTGCCTTTTTGATCTCCAGGACCCACTGGGTGCAGGTGCTGGAAAAGATATCGGCAATTTCCTCCTGCTTTTCCTCTGCAGGAGTATGACCCAGCTTCAGGGCTTCCGCCTCTTCAAATTCCAGGTCAAAGGCTATCTGTATCTGTTCGGTCAGTTGTCTGCTTCCAACCACAATATCTCTGGCAACAACTGAAACACCTTTTGAGATGATATTGATGTTCATCTTTGATGCACCAATATCCACCAGAGCGACATTTTCATCCTTGGGATAGTTGTATTCGTAAGTGTTTTCAAGGGCAAAGCCGTCCACATCGACGATAACCGGCTTGAGATTCATGTCTTCCAGCATCTCAAGGTAATCATCAACGATCTCTTTTTTGGCAGCAACCAGCATGACATCTGTCCGGTCCAGACCTTCATCGTTTGTTTTGAGGTCCTGAAAATCAAGGTAGACATCGTCAATATCAAAAGGGATGTACTGTTCCGCCTCTGAAAGGATATGCTCTTCCAGGTCTTTTTCAGTCATCACGCTCAGGTTGACCTTTTTAACGATTACGGAATAGCCGGAGATGGAAAAACCGACTTTCTTTTTCTTGATTTTAAGATTTTTGAACAGTTCTGAAATGGTTTTGCCAACAATCTCGGGGTCATTCAGGGTACCATCATCCACTGCCCCTTCCGGCAGAGTCGCACTGCCAAGATTGACGACTGCATAGGCCTTGTCGGTTCGTTTTAACTGGCAGACTTTAATAGCATGCGAGCCGATGTCGATACCGACCACAAGGTCTTCATTGGAAAGAAAAGGCAGGTTCATGGGTATTAGTTTATATGATGAAAAATAATTATATCTGCAATCTCAATATTTCATGTGATTACAGGCATTGGTGACTAGATTATATTAAGGACACAAAAAAAAGTGTTTGTCAAGGAGGGGGCGCCGGAAATTGCATATTTTCTTGCTGCTAAAACAGGTAGTTAAGAAATGATGAAAGGGCTGTAGTAGCATATTTGCACCACATATAGCTGTTTGACCGTGCCATGGCTCATTATATGGTATAGTTGCTTTTTTTGTCTCTATACACTGAAACTACTGAATTTATTTTATTTGTGTGAACTATTTAGGTGGGTGTCTTGAAATAGATCTTCGTTTCGAGTATTTTTGTTCCGGTGTGCTGCCCTTTATTTCTAAATTAAACCCTGTTGAGCGGAGTGTATAGTTGTGGATGGTGTAAAATCAGAGAAATCAGTGGTCCGTGAGTATACCGAAGCAATCATTATTGCTGTCATTCTTGCTCTCTTTATCAGAAGTTTCATTGTTCAGGCGTTTAAGATTCCGTCGGGTTCAATGCTCCCGACGCTACAGATCGGGGATCATCTGCTGGTAAATAAGTTTATCTATGGTGTGAAGATGCCAAAGACCGGATGGATGCTGATTCCCTGGAAAACTCCCCAGCGTGATGAGATTGTGGTCTTCAGGTTTCCCGAAGACAGGAGCATCGACTATATAAAGAGGGTGGTTGGAGTTGCAGGTGACACCATTGAAATCAAGAACAAACAGCTCTATATAAACGGGGAGGCAACAAACAATCCCCATGCCCACTATACTGATCCCGATATTTTGCCGGCATCTGCCGGGCCGCGTGACAACATGGGGCCGGTAAAGGTCCCTGAAGGTTCTCTGTTTGTCATGGGAGATAATCGTGATAACAGTTGGGACAGCCGTTTCTGGGGTTTTGTGGATTTGCATGATGTCCTGGGGAAGGCGTTCATACTCTACTGGTCCTGGGATTTAGAAAAACCCCTGATGTCCGTTGACCGTTTTGCCTCCATCCGCTGGAGCCGTATCGGTGATCTGGTGCGCTGATCAGCTGATGCCCCGGTGCGCAATCGTACAACAGAGTAAAGGGGAATAATCCCGGTTGTTTCCTGTGAAAAATATATAAAATCAACACACTATGATACCTGTTGCCAGGTTTTCTTCACGGATTCAGGGAAGAAGGAAAATATGAACAGAGATTACAGATTCGAACATAAGCATATTCTGGGCATTGAACAGCTTTCAGCTGCTGACATTTTTCATATCCTTGATATTGCAGTTTCATTCAAAGAGATCTCTAACCGGCCGATCAAGAAGGTTCCCACCCTTAAGGGAAAGACCATCATAAACTTCTTCTTTGAGCCCTCCACCAGAACCCGCCTGTCCTTTGAAATTGCCGCCAAGCGAATGAGTGCCGACACCTTTAACATTGCGGCATCCACAAGTTCTGCCACCAAAGGTGAAACCCTCATTGACACTGCCAGAAATCTTCAGGCAATGAATCCTGATATTATCATTATCCGTCATGGAAGCTCCGGAGCACCGGGGCTGCTCACCCGTCATGTGGGGGCCTCGATCATCAATGCAGGAGACGGTACCCATGAGCATCCCAGTCAGGCTCTGCTTGATACCATGACTGTTCGTGAGCATAAGGGAGAGATTGAAGGACTTACAATTGCCATTGTGGGTGATATTGCTCACAGCAGAGTTGCCCATTCCGACATCCTTGCATTTACAAAACTTGGTGCGGAAGTTCGGGTGGCCGGGCCTGCCACCTTTATGCCGCCCATGGTCGAGTCTCTCGGGGCACGGGTCTGCAGCTCTGTTGCAGAGGCGGTGACCGATGCCGATGTTGTCATGGCACTGCGTATCCAGAAGGAGCGGCAGGATGACCCGCTTATTCCTTCATTGAGGGAGTATGCACAGTTTTACGGCATTAACCGTGCCCTGTTGACAAAATATGCCAAGCCCGATGCCTTGATCATGCATCCCGGGCCCATTAATCGCGGGGTGGAGATGAATCCGGACGTTGCCGACGGAACAGGGTCGGTTATCCTGGAGCAGGTGACCAATGGTGTGGCTGTCCGCATGGCATTACTTTACCTGGTAATGGGTCAGGAGGGAGCAGAATAAATCATGACAAGTGCAAAGACCATAATATTACAGAATGGGCGCATCATCGATCCGGCTGCCGGTCTTGACTGCAGCGGTGATATCTGGCTGCGGGATGGGGCCATTGTTGCGGCACAGCCGGATATCCCGGATGGCTCCGAAATTTTTGATCTGCAGGGGAAGTGGATTGTCCCGGGCCTTATTGATATGCATGTCCATCTGCGGGAACCGGGAGAGGAGTACAAGGAAACCGTTGAGTCGGGAACCAGGGCTGCTGCTGCCGGAGGCTTTACTGCGGTTGCCTGTATGCCAAATACCAGCCCGGTCAATGACTGCGCCTCTGTGACCCGTCTCATCCTTGAGGCGGCCGCAAAGCAGGGCTTAGCCAGGGTGTACCCGGTGGGAGCCATCAGTCTGGGCAGTAAGGGCAAGGGGCTTGCCGAGTATGGTGAGTTAAAGGATGCAGGTGCGGTTGCTGTAACCGATGATGGTCTTCCGGTGCTGGACAGCCAGCTGATGCGGCGTGCCATGGAGTATGCAGGAAGTCACGGGCTTCTGGTGATGTCCCATTCAGAAGAAATTTCTCTCAGCCGCAATGGTTCAATGAATGAGGGCGTGGTCTCCACCCGTCTTGGATTGCGCGGTATTCCCGTGGCAGCCGAGGCGATCATGGTGTATCGCGAGATCGCCCTTGCCGAACTCACCGGACAGCGCACCCATATCGCGCATGTGAGTACCGCTGCTGCGGCAGAACTTATTCGTCAGGCAAAGGCGCGCGGGGTGAAACTGACGGCTGAGACTACACCACACTACTTTACCCTTACCGAAGAGGCGGTGGCTGACTATAATACCAATGCCAAGATGAATCCTCCTCTGCGTACTGAAGATGACCGTCAGGCAATCATCAAAGGGCTGCAGGATGGCACATTTGATGCCATTGCCACAGACCATGCTCCCCACTCTGTTCTTGAAAAAGAGCTTGAATTTGACCGGGCGGCCAATGGAATAATTGGTCTTGAGACATCCCTGGCACTCTCCCTTGCCCTGGTGAGAGAGGGCCTGATTGATGTGGTGCGGATGGTGGAACTGATGTCCGTGGCTCCCGCCCGCATCCTGAACGTTCCCGGTGGCAGTCTTGCCGAGGGAAGTGTTGCCGATGTCACTGTGATAGACCCTGAACGGGAATTTGTTTTCACAGAGGAATCCATCTTCTCCAAAGGAAAAAACTCCCCCTTTCTGGACTGGAAACTTCAGGGCAAGGCGGTTTTGACCATCATGGACGGCAGGATCACCCACGATGAATTGAGCTGATTCTGTTAGTTTTTTCCTGGCTTTTCCGCGTACTCTGTGGGATCGTCAATCCCTGCCTGACTAAACCCCCTGCTGCGCAGGACGCAGGCGTCGCACCTGCCACAGGCCTTATCTCCTATCGGGTCATAGCAGCTGTGTGTCCTTGCATAGTCAACCCCGAGTTTCATTCCTGTTTTGATGATCTCCGCCTTGCTCATTCTGAGCAGTGGGGCGTGGATATGAAAGCTGTTTTTTCCTTCCGTTCCAGACTGGGTCCCGAGATTTGCCATTTTTGTGAACGCATCCAGAAATTCCGGTCGACAGTCAGGATAGCCCGAATAGTCAACGGCATTGACTCCGATGAAGATGTCCGTTGTTCCGAGAACCTCGGCCCAGGCGAGAGCGTGGGAGAGAAAGATGGTGTTTCTGGCCGGTACATAGGTGATCGGGATTGTCTCGTCATCATCTCTGTCTTTGGGGACTTCGATGTCATCGGTGAGAGCCGAACCGCCGATTTTATCAAGGTCAAGGTTCAGGACAAGATGTTTGCGGGCCTTGCCGGCAATGGCCAGTTTTCTGGCTTTTTCCAGTTCAACGGTCTGTTTCTGGCCATACTGGAAGCTGAGACAGTAGCATGAGTAGCCCTGCTTCCGGGCAATGGCAAGGACAGTGGTGGAATCAAGGCCACCGCTGAAGAGAATGACCGCTTTTTTGTGCTTTTCTGATGTCATTTATATTGTTTTTTACTTGAGTGAGCAGGGGATCTTTGTGTTGATAATTATGGATTCAGGTGTTATCTCGGCCTGATAGGCAAGTATCTCCACCCCTTTTCTGTCTACCTCTGCCAGGGTTTGGGCGTAGAGCGGATCGATGTGAGCGGCAGGTCTGAATTTTTCGGCATCTGTTCGCTGAATACAGAAAAAGATCACACCCCGGTGACCCTTTTTTACAAGCTCCGCCAGTTCGTTAAGATGCTTGGTGCCCCTTGCAGTGACGGCATCGGGGAAGGTTGCCCAGCCGTCTTCCACCAGGGAACAGTTTTTGATCTCCACATAGATCTTCTCATCGCCCCGTTCAAGGAGCAGGTCCAGGCGGCTTGATTTTGAGGTGCATACTTCCCGGGTCAGTGTGTCGATATTCCGCAGCTCTTTGATGCGTCCCTCAAGGATTGCTTCAGCAACGATCTTGTTGGTGAGCATGGTATTCACCCCGATCCAGGTATCACCCTCCCGGATCATCTCCAGGGTCTGGGGATACTTTCGCTTCAGGTTGGGTGAAGTGGAGAGCATCACGGGACTGCCTGGCGTTGAACAGCCACGCATGGAGCCGGAGTTGGGGCAGTGGACAGTGATCTCCTGCCCCCCTTCTGTTATGACATCTGCCAGAAAACGTTTGTAGCGTTTCACCAGGGTGGCCGGCTGGAGTGGAGTTTCAAATTGCATGGATCAGAGGGAGTGAATTTTAGAATCAATTATGTTTAATCTTTGAAGAATCATCTGATATACAGTATATAGAATGGATACTCAAAGGGGAAGGGAAAAGCTCGGCCCCTGTAGTGTTTGAAACTGTTTGCTATTGTCCGGCTGCTGCAGGCCGGACTGAAATACCATACCTCTACCGGAGAAGCATTGTCATGAAATTAGGTGTAAACGGCATGGGTCGGATCGGAAAACTCTCCCTCTGGCATCACGTCTCGAGAAAACATTTTTCAGAAATTGTGATTAACGTTGGTCGTGAAATCGGCCAGGGGCTCAATGATCTTGCGGCTTCAGTGGAGCGCGACTCATCCTTTGGGCGGCTCGGCACCTATCTTCACGGCCATAAAGGTGGCAGGGTAATCGAAGAGCTGAACGAAGAGGCCGGAACCATGGTGATTAACGGGGTTCCTGTTACATTCCTTCGTACCGCCCGAAATCCCAAAGATATCGCCTGGCAGGAAAACAATGTGAAGCTGGTGGTTGATACAACCGGTGCTTTCACCGATCCCACAGCCGATGCGGACGCGGGCTGGGGTGCTCTGCGGGGGCATCTCCAGGCCGGTGCCGAAAAGGTCATGCTTTCAGCGCCTTTTAAGATCAAGTCAAAGGGTATCGATATGCCGGAAGATGCGGTGACTGCAGTCATGGGGATTAACGATGAGGACTATGATCCCTCACGTCATGCTTTGATTTCCGCTGCATCCTGTACCACCACCTGTCTCTCCTATATGATTAAACCGCTGATGGAGTCTGTGGGGGCCGAAAATTTTCTTTCTGCCTCAATGGTGACCGTCCAT
>JAMOMO010000186.1 GCA_027067035.1 Desulfobulbaceae bacterium | reverse complement strand
ACTTCCGGACTCTCCATTGGTCATGTGTCTCCTGAGGCTGCAGCAGGGGGTGCCATTGCCCTGGTCCGTGACGGCGATGTGATTGCCATCAATATTCCTGAGCGCAGAATTGATGTGCAGATTTCAGATGAGGAGCTTGAATCGCGACGGACGGAAGAATTGAAAAAAGGATCTGCAGCATTTCGGCCGGATGATCGTGACCGTCAGGTGTCCCAGGCCCTGAAGGCCTATGCGATGTTTGCGGCTTCTGCGGATAAAGGAGCCGTCAGGCTCCTTCCAGATGACTGATTTTATTGTGAAAAAATCCTGTGAAAATGTTTTTGTGATTTGTTTTTGTGGTACATATTGATATTGACAATTACTCATGTCTTCTGTAGATTAAGTATTTACTTGATTGATATTTTGCCATTGAAGTTTTTCTTTTACATATTTTTTATGAGGTCAGGTTATGAGTAAAAATCAGATTATCATCGCTCTGGTTGTTCTTACACTGGTAGGGACAATCTGGGGCTCGGTTCAGGACAAAAAAAGCACAAGCCTTGAGAGACAGATTGCGGCAATGAAGGCTGCAGCCCCTGCGGCACCCGCTGTTGACGAAGCTGCGGCCAGTGACGCCCAGGCCGTCGTCAGTGAGGCACTTGCAGAAATTGCAGAGCTTAAAAAACAGAATCAGGCGCTCCTTGCCGATGCCGCAACCCTTCGTGGCAGTGTGAGCAGCCAGCAGGAAGAGATTGCCAGTCTCAAGAAACAGCTGGCAGAGGCCAGTGGCGGTTCTCAGACCATTAAAGCCATGCAGGCCCAGCTTGACAGTGCTGCTGCGGAAATTACAAAACTCAAAGAGGAACTGGTCGCCGCCCAGGCAGAGCTTGAGCAGAAGACAGCAGCCCTTGCGGCGGCTGAAGAGGCTGCTGCAGGACTCGAGAGCGTAAAGTCGGCTTTGGCCAACAGTGTTGATGCCTACAGTGCAAAAAGCCAGGAACTGTCGGCTGAGGTTGAAGAGTATCATATGCGTATTCAATCCCTTGCCAAGGCACTGGAGGAACGCACCAAGAGTCTTGTCGCCGCTGGTGAAGAGCTGGCCCGTACCAAGTTGAACATGAATGTCCTGCTCTCCAAAATTGCCGCTCAGAATAACTCCCTGGAGATTCTTGAAGAGACTCGGGTAGCCCTTGAGAAAGAGCTTGCCATAAAGTTTCAGACCATTGAGGATCTGCAGCGCCAGCTCAGTTCCCGGGTTGTCATGGAAGAGGTAACTGTTGAAGAGCCGGCAACTGCCGAGCCTGCAGCAGAGAAAGTTGAGGCTGCTCCCGAAGATGCCGCTTCTCAGGCAACAGAGGCAAAAGAGGAAGCAGAGGAAACAACTCCTGCACACTGAGCCGTTTTCTGTTGATGATTGAGAGCTGCCTCTGTCCCTGTGTGGGACGGAGGCAGTTTTTTTTTGTAAAAAAGGATTGCTGCCACTGGCGGGAGTCAGAAAGATACAGTTATGGAAATTTTAGATTGCAGCGGACTGAACTGTCCGGAACCTGTGTTGCGAACAAAGGCCCATCTGGAAAAAAATATCCGGGAATCCTTTGGCGTGCTGGTGGATAACGAGGCCTCCCGTGAAAATGTTCTGCGTTTTGCAAAGAGCAGGAACTGTGAGGCCGGTATTGTAAAAAGTGATGACAACAGCTTTCTTATTCAGGTAACTCCGGGTGACACATCGGAACAAGAGGCGAGCTTTCATGCGGAAGAGTATGCCTGTGATATCAGTTCCCCCGGAAACCTCGTCTATGTGATCTCTTCAGATTCCATGGGGCGCGGTTCCGACGAACTGGGCTGGGCACTGCTGCAGACATATGTGACAACCATAGCTCAGGTATCCCCGCTTCCCTCCCACATTCTGTTGTACAATGGTGGCGTCAAGCTTTCCTGCACTGCGGGAAAGGCCCTTGAGGCACTGCAGCTTCTTGAAAAAAAAGGTGTCACTGTGTGGATCTGTGGAACCTGCCTTGAGTTCTTCAAACTGGAAAATGCTTCCCGGGTGGGGAGTATCACCAATATGTACGATATAATGAACACCATGGCCGCTGCCGGAAATGTGGTGAGTCCCTACTGACAGGAAGATGCGTGGTGAAAAAAGAAATATCTCCCACTCCCGTGCGTCGTATTGCAGAAGAGTGTGTCAACTGTGGTATCTGTGTACGGGAATGTGTTTTCCTGCAGGAATACGGCTCTCCCGGGGTACTTGCTGAAACCTGGCAGGATGGTGAAGTCCGGAGCAATGGGCTGTACCCCTTTGAATGCAGCCTCTGTGGCCTCTGCCATGGGGTCTGCCCCAAAAAGCTGGATCCTTCAGCCATGTTTCTCAGCATGCGCAGGGAGCTGGTGAATGAGGGACGGGGAGAACTGAAAGAGCATAAAATAATCAGGAATTATGAGAGGCGGGGCAGCTCCGCACTCTTCTCCTTTTATCATTTCCCCGTGGGCTGCCGGACGGTGCTGTTTCCCGGCTGTGCCTTTCCGGGAACCCGTCCCCAGACCCTGCTGCGTCTGTATGAGCACCTCAGGAAGTCCATCCCAACA
>JAMOMO010000185.1 GCA_027067035.1 Desulfobulbaceae bacterium | reverse complement strand
TATTACCCCGCGAAACAGGCATCAAAGGCGAAACAGCAGTGCCGTTCTGAGCAGGGTTTCTGTTGTGTAAAAGATAAACTGCAGTCCGGGAAGACAGAGTCCCAGTGTAAAAAACAGCGCGGCAGCTATTACCCGGCTGATCAGGCATCAAAGGCAAAGCGGCAGTGTCGGCCCGAGCGGGGATTTTGTTGTGTGAAAGGTAAACTGCAGTCCGGGAAAACAGAATCTCAGTGCAAGAAGCAGGGTGGCATTTATTATTCTGCAAAACAGGCGGAAAAGGCGAGGCGGGCCTGCAGGGCTGAGAATGGACTCTGCTGTGTGAATGGAAAACTTCTGTCAAATGAAAATGAAAAAGAGTGCCTGAAAAAACGGGGAAAATTCTTCAGCAAGGGAGCAGCGAGGCAGGCGAAGATGCTTTGTCAGCCGGAAGGCTATTGTAACAGTAATGGCAAGATAAGTGAGCTGACCCGGAAGAACTGCGAGAACAGGGGCGGAGAATATTTTGATACCAGAGCCCGGGCCTTACAGACACTGAACAGAAAAAAAATTGATGTCAGAGTTTCACCTGCTGTCACTGCTGCGCTTGCACGGCAAAACAAAGGTGATCGAAAAAATCCGGGAAAAATAGAGAATCAGGACGCGTCTCTGATAGTTGAAGTTCAGACCGCTTCTCTTCGTCTGGCTGGGACCGGTAAACTTGCCGAGAGTAAATATGCCGGACTCTATCGGCTTGGAAAAGAGAAGGCTGCAGGTGGTGATGTCCTTCTTGAAAGAACATCCACGCTGCGAAAAACTGTGGCCGGATCTTCACTGAGGAGGGCGGGTGGAAGCCCTGTTGCCAATACGAATCCCCTGGTGGTTGAAGTCCAGACGTCCTCTCTGCATTTGAGTGGGACAGGGCGTATGGCAGGTGCGACTTCCCCTGTTGTTCTATCGGGAGCAGCAGATACTCTTTCCCGGCCAAAGACAAAAAAACCTGTCGAAGAGCTGGGAGTATTCCAGGAAAGTAGAGTCATCAGAGCTGTAGATGGCGAGAGTGGCGGTGACACCCCTGTCAGAGTCATTCGCACCAAGGCTCTCAAGCTGACTGGAACTGGAGACGAAAATGGGGCTGTCAGGGGGAAAGATGAGAGACTCAGATGAAAAGAGGCCGGTGAGACATGAAGATTTCGGTGTCTGCTGCTGTTTGGCTTGTCAATAGGGAGCATGTTATGAGAAAGCGATGGGTATTATTCTGTTTTTGCCTTGTTCTGATGGTTGCGGCCGGTAGTGGAGTAGGGTTTGCTGAAGATGCTGCCGGTTATAGTTCTTCTTCCATTTCTATTCCCATCGAAGACCTGGAAGAGCAGCAAGAAGAAGAGAGCAAAGAAGCCATGGAGGACTTCGCATCAGGTATGTCGCGTATGGGTGATATCTTTGCTGTTCCCGGTGAGGTCCGACTCCGTGTTCCGGTCTTTGTGTCAGATCTGCCTTCTGAGATCAGTCGTGTGGGGGTTCTTTGCATTGTAAGTTTTGCTGGGTATGGAAGAACAGAGACTGTTTTTGGGATGGCCAGGAATGGCGGCCGTACCATGTTGCTCTCCGTTCCCACAAGAAATGGCCAGCGAGACCAACATGGCAGTTATGACTGCAGGATATTGATACAGGCCGATGGTGCTGAACCCGTAAGTCTCAGTGAAATCAGGGAAACAATAGAGCTGGCCCCTGATAAACGGCAGGTTTTAACTGTCAAGGGCCGCTTTTGATTCTGCCTCTCATCCATTAAAAGGTTTTTTTATGCGGAACTATTTTGCAGCTGTTCTTTCCGGGTTATTACTGATTATGCTCTTCTCTCCTGCTCATGCTGCCGAAGATGAAGATTGGGTGTCACAGGGTTTTGAGGTGCCGGTAGAGGTGAAAAATCTCTCATCAAGGATTGGCTACGTGTCAGTCAGCTGCAACGTGAGCTTTAGGTATGGCGATGAAGCCATGGGGATGGAACCCAAGGAGAGGCTTGATTCAGACGGCAGCCTGAACAAGGTTTTCCCGGTTGTTGTCCGATATAAACGTTACCGCCAGGAAAACGTCAAGGAGTACCACTGTTATCTGGTTCTCTATAATCGTATCGATGGTTCACTTTTCAGCGGGAGTACCATGATTTTGACTCAGCAGAGCCTGGCCCTTGACCCGTCAGCCAGGCAGGTAGTGATTGTCAGCGGTAAACTTTAGTTTTCCTCAAGGGAGGTATGAGTGGGTGGCTGCTCTGCTGCCTGCCTGTGCTCCTTCGTTCTTCTTCCAGTGCTGCGGCGTGCGGCGGCAATTTTACAGCCACAGCTACGACTTCATTTCCATTTTCTTTCCATAAGACAGTCCTTATGCTACACTCTGAATGTGGGACCGGTCTGTTTTTTTTTTAACATCAACAAGGGAATCTCCGCATGCGCTTTGAATCTGGAAAGATGATCTCTGATTTTGATCCCCATTTTAAGATATTCCATGAGTTGATGCCCTTTAAGGTGGAAGAAATTCTCCTTGTCTCAAGCCCTTATGATGCCTTTATCCTGGAGGAAGACGGCTCTCTTGCAACGCGTATAATAAGTGAGTATCAGGGCTGGAATTTAAGTGGTGCTCCGCGGATTACTCTGGTTTCTTCGGGACAGGAGGCCATTGAAATTCTCCGCAGACAGTCATTTGATCTGGTTATCACCATGCCCAATGTGGGGGGCATGGATGCCTTTGCACTGGGCGCCGCAATCAAGAAGATACACCCGACCCAGCAGGTGGTGCTCATCTCCCACAGTGTCAGGGGCATATATCCTCTGCCTAAAAACATCGATTGCCAGTCCATCGATAATATCTATCTCTGGTGTTGTGAGGCGGATCTGCTTCTGTCACTGATCAAGAATTTTGAAGATCATGTCAATGTGGATGCGGATACTGCCCGGGCCATGGTGAGAGTGATTATCCTGGTGGAAGATTCTCCTGTGTACAGATCCCTTTTTCTGCCCATTCTTTACTATGAGGTGGTTCGTCAGACCCAGGCCGTGCTGGACGAGAGCCTCAATGAACCGCACCGTCTGCTGCGGATGAGAGCCAGACCCAAGATCCTCTCTGCCATTAATTACGAAGAGGCGATGGTGCTCTATGAGTCCTATAAACCCTATGTGTTCGGGATTATTTCTGATGCTCGTTTCCCGCGTCATGGAAAGATCGATCCTGAAGCCGGGCTGCACCTTCTTGAAACCATACGAAAAGAAGTGCCGGATCTGCCCATGCTGATGCTCTCCTCCGAGCCTGAGAACCGGCGGCGGGCCGAAGCCATACCGGCTGTGTTTTTAGATAAAGATTCGCCGCTGGTAAAAGATGAAATCCACTCGTTTTTTCTCAACTACCTGGGTTTTGGTGATTTTGTCTTCCGGCACCCGGATGGAACTCCCATCGGGCATGCCTCCAATCTCTATGAGTTTGAGCAGAAACTGCGTAGCATTCCGTGTGAATCCCTACGCTATCATGCGGAATGTAATCATTTTTCCAACTGGGTCATGGCTCGTGCGGAGGTGGCCCTGGCAAGCCGTCTTCATCGTGATTATGTGAGCAGCATCAAGAGCTGTCCCGATCTGCGCGATGATCTGGTCTTTAAGGTGCATTCCCTTCGTAAGCTGCGGCAGCAGGGGGTTGTGGTGAAGTTTTCCCGGGAACATTTTGATCCTGAGGTCATGGACTTTGTGAAAATCGGTAATGGCTCCATGGGTGGTAAGGCACGTGGTCTTGCATTTATGTGGATGCAGCTCCAGCAGTCGCGGCAATCCCATCCCGTTCTCGCCGAGAATCGAGTGGGCCTGCCCAAGACCTGTGTCGTTACTGCAGACGGTTTTGATGATTTTATCAGCAAAAATCAGCTTCGGCTGGACAAGGAAGCGGGGGATGATGCCGTCATAGAGATGTTTCTAGCCGCAGAGCTCCCCGGCTGGCTCCAGGAGGATCTGCGTGCGTTTCTCAGCAAGACCACCTTTCCCATTTCTGTCCGTTCTTCAAGTCTTCTTGAGGATGCCCATTTCAGACCATATGCAGGCCTTTATTCCACCTATTTTCTGGCAAACAATCACCCTTCATTCTCCCTTCGCTGTCAGCAGCTCGAAGATGCCATTAAGCTTGTTTATGCCTCCACCTGGTTTGAGAGTCCCCGGGCCTACTCCAAGGTGTCTGAACAGGGTCGGGATGATTCCATGGCCGTTATTATCCAGCAGGTCGCCGGACAGGAATATGAGTGCTATTATTACCCGCATATCTCGGGGGTTGCCCAGTCCCACAATTACTATCCGGTGATGAAGATGAAGGCCGATGAGGGGATAGCCCACATTGCCCTCGGAATCGGAAAGACAGTGGTGGAAGGGGAACGCTCCCTGCGGTTTTCTCCCGCCCATCCCAAACGACTGGTTCAGTTTTCCACTGTGGATGATATCCTGGAAAACTGCCAGCGTCATTTTTATGCCATTGATATGTGTCGTTCCAACCGGGTGAAGCGGGAAGACTCCAATCTGGTGAAGCGGCTGGTGCAGGATGCCGAGCATGAAGAGCCGGTACAACTGCTCTCGTCCACATTTATTCCGGAGGAGAACCGAATACGTGATTCCGTCATGCCCGGAATGAAGGTGGTCACCTTTGCCCGTATCTTAAAGCACAGGCTCTATCCTTTACCTGAGATTCTCCAGGAACTTCTCGATCTGGGCCGGCGCGGCATGGGCTGTGAGGTTGAGATTGAGTTTGCGGTCCGGCTGGATAAAAAAATTCAGAAAAGTGAGTTCTATTTTCTCCAGATGCGACCAATGGTGACCGGCGGTGAACATAGCGATGTCGCTATCTGTTCCTATGATATTGACAGGGCATTCTGCTTTTCCAGGTCCTGCCTGGGCCATGGACGCTTTGAGAATATGGCCGATATTCTTCTGGTGAGACCGGAGAGCTTTGATGCCGGAGCTACACGAAATATTGCAGCTGAAATCAATACATTAAATGCAAGACTGCAGGCTGAAGAACGGCCATACCTCCTGATTGGTCCGGGACGCTGGGGGTCGGCTGATCCCTGGCTTGGAATTCCTGTGCAGTGGCGTGATATCTCAGGGGTGGGGGCGATAGTTGAACTGCAGAATGAACAGCTCCATGCCGACCCGTCCCAGGGGTCCCATTTCTTCCAGAACATAACCTCACTGGGTATTCCCTATCTGACAATTCTTGAAGAAAAGGGTGGCGGCTCTGCGGTCTGTTCCAGTAAAGGTGGCGGGAACTGTCTGGACTGGAACTGGCTTCTGGCCCAGGAAGACTTTCAGGACTTGAATTATGTTCGCCATATTCGGTTGGCTGAGGCCTTTGTGATGAAATGTAACGGGAAGGAAGAGCTTGCGGTTCTCTATCAGAAAGGAGGAGAATCTGGCGGCCATAAGCTTTGTGCCGAGGTAAAGAGGAAAAAATAAAAAGCGGTTCACAGAGGTGACCCTGCTGATAAATTGTCAGGTTCTGTCGGGAGAAGTCCGATGCCCGCTGCCTGAATTCTTTTTCATATAACGGAGGAATCCATGGATGATATTATTAATGCAATAAAAAATAAAGACCCTGAGCAGCGGGAGTTTCATCAGGCTGTTGAAGAGGTTGTGGAGACTGTGAAACCGGTGCTGGACAGGAATCCTGAGTACCGGCAGCATGCGGTTCTGGCACGTATCACCGAGCCGGAACGGGTGTTGATGTTTCGGGTGCCGTGGATGGATGATGATGCCCAGGTCCATGTAAATCGCGGCTTTCGGGTGGAGATGAACTCGGCGATCGGCCCCTATAAGGGTGGACTTCGTTTTCATCCGTCGGTGAATCTTGGGATTATAAAATTCCTGGCGTTTGAGCAGGTCTTTAAAAACTCCCTCACCACCCTTGCCATGGGTGGCGGAAAGGGGGGATCCGACTTTGATCCCAAGGGAAAATCCGATGGTGAGGTGATGCGTTTTTGTCAGTCATTTATGGCAGAGCTGTTTCGTCATATCGGTCCAAATACTGATGTTCCCGCCGGTGACATCGGGGTTGGTGCACGTGAAATCGGATTTCTCTTTGGAATGTATAAGAAACTGCGCAATGAGTTCACAGGAGTCCTCACTGGAAAGAGCCTTGACTGGGGAGGCAGCCTTATTCGGCCTGAAGCAACTGGATACGGCACGGTTTATTTTGCTGCGGAAATGCTGGCCACCAGAGATGAAACCCTGGAAGGAAAAAAGTGTCTTGTCTCCGGT
Organism: Desulfobulbaceae bacterium; assembly: GCA_027067035.1. Taxonomy (GTDB): domain Bacteria; phylum Desulfobacterota; class Desulfobulbia; order Desulfobulbales; family Desulfocapsaceae; genus Desulfocapsa. The sequence continues at coordinate 5,864 of JAMOMO010000185.1, read as the reverse complement.
TCCGGTAATGTCGCCCAGTATCTTACGGCAAAGGTTATTGACCTGGGTGGCAAGGTGCTCACCCTTTCCGATTCTTCAGGGTATATCTATGATGAAGAGGGTATAGATCGTGATAAACTGGCCTTTGTGCAGCAGCTTAAAAATATCAGACGCGGTCGCATTGCCGAGTATGCCGAAAGCTATCCACATGCCGTGTATACTCCCATTGACCCGCAGCTTGATTATAATCCACTCTGGGCCCATAAGGCAGACTGTGCTTTCCCCTGTGCGACCCAGAATGAGATTAATGCCCGGGATGGCAATAATCTGGTGGGCAACGGTGTCGGACTGATCAGTGAGGGTGCCAACATGCCATCTGTCCCTGAGGCGGTTGATCTTTTTATTGATAATAATCTTCTCTATGCCCCTGGAAAAGCGGCCAATGCAGGAGGTGTTGCGGTGTCAGGTCTTGAAATGGCTCAAAACTCCATGCGGCTTTCGTGGCCCCGGCAGGAGGTTGATGACAGGCTGAAACACATTATGAAGTCCATTCATCGTACCTGTGTTGATGCAGGGGAGAGCTATGGGGTCAAGGGCAACTATGTGGCGGGTGCCAATATTGCCGGTTTTGTGAAGGTTGTCAATGCCATGCTGGATCAGGGGCTGGTGTAGAGCCCCGTAGAGGCAGGAATGATTGGGGGGCTTGCCCCCCTTTGCTTCAATATGTAATCTTTTTTGTATTGTCCCATGAAGAACGTTTCTCTGTATGACCAGCAGTGTGCCAGGGATTTTGAACTTATCAGGCCGCAGATGGTGGATTATTTTGCCGAGATAGCAGCAGATTGTCCCTATCATCTCCCGGAGAGCGCCCTTTTTTATCAGGCACTGTTTGCCCCTCTCTCTGATCGGGTGATGGAACTGTTTCTGGCCTTCGGGTATCGCCGTAACGGCAACTGCCTCTATACCATGCACTGTCCGGGCTGTTCGTCCTGCATTCCCATCCGTCTCCATCCCGGTGAAATGGAATACAACAGGAACCAGCGGCGTGTTTTGAAAAAAAACCAGGACATTGATATACGTTTCGGGCCGATTGAGGCCAGCGAAGAGAGTGTTGCACTCTGTGAAAAATTTCTCAGGAACCGTTACCCCCAGAAGAACAACGACGCCACGGCCTACTATGAAGGCTTCTTCTGTAATACAATTGTCACGGGGATGGAGATACAGTTTCGCCTTCAGAATACCCTTGTGGGAACGTGTATTGTTGATCTCGGCCAGAACTGGATGAATGCCGTCTATTTCTATTTTGACCCTGATCATGCCTCCCGTTCTCTTGGGACATTTAATATCCTGACCATGGTTAAAACGTGCCTTGAACTTGATATTTCCTATCTCTATCTCGGGTACTATATTGAAGAGGTAGCGGCCATGAATTATAAAAAACACTTTACCCCCCACTATCTTTTTTTGAACGATACCTGGCAAAAAAGGGAGAAGGTCAAAAATAAAGCGGGGGCTGAAAAGGGCTGAATAACAGGGTGTACCACTGTATATCGTATGTTACGTTTTCGTCATTGCGATATATAGTGGTTTTTCCATTGACTCCCGTGGCGTGTTATGCTAGAGTAAAGAAGTATCTGGAAAGGTATTTTTTTGAGTCTCTGTTTGCTAATGGAGGTTGTATGAAAAAATGGCACCTTGAAGGAGTTCTTTATCGCGTTTCTCCCGAAAAACTCAGTTTACCTGATCCCGGGCAGTCAGTTTCGTTACGCCCCCCGTTTCTTACAGTTCGCAAAGAGTCGAAAATCGTTTCCTGGTGTCGGGAGGTGGCCGCCTTCTTCATCCGTTTTTTCTGAGAATTTATGAAAGAAGCCCTGCTCTATACCAAAAGAGAGAATCAGCATGTTGACTGCTTTCTCTGTAACCATTTTTGTCATATAGCAAATCACAGACGCGGGCTTTGCGGGGTAAGAGAAAACAGGGATGGGGTTCTTCAGAGTCTTGTGTATGGCAGAGTTGTTGCTGAAAATACTGATCCTGTTGAGAAAAAGCCCCTTTTTCATGTTATTCCCGGCAGCAGGACCTTTTCCATTGCCACGGTTGGCTGTAACTTCTCCTGTCGTCACTGTCAGAATGCTTCGGTTTCCCAACCCGGTTCCTTCTGTGCCGAGGCAGTCCCCGGTCAGGGGCGACTTCCCGCTGATATTGTTTCCGGTGCCATTGCTGCAAACTGTCATTCCATCAGTTATACCTATGTTGAACCGAGCATATTTCTTGAGTTTGCCTTGGACTGCATGAAGCTTGCGCAGGCCAAAGGTCTGCAGAACTATTTTGTTTCCAACGGCTATATGAGTGCGGAGGCCGCAAAACTGCTGCTCCCCTTTCTTGATGCAATAAATATTGATCTGAAATCATTCAGTGACGCCTTCTATAGAGAACTCTGCGGGGCGCGCCTGCAACCGGTGCTTGACACGATACGGAGAATGGCTGATTCCGGAGTGTGGCTGGAGGTGACCACACTGCTCATTCCGGGACTCAATGACAGTGAGGAGGAGCTGCAGCAGACAGCAGATTTTCTGGTGTCTGTCAGTCCGTCCATTCCCTGGCATGTGACTGGTTTTTATCCTGCCTACAAATTGACAGAGTATCCGGCAACCCCTCCTGAAACCCTGGACAGGGCGCGTCGGATCGGTATTGCAGCAGGACTGAAGTACGTGTATATGGGGAACAGGCCTGGCAGTGGAGGAGAAAATACCTTCTGCCCGTCCTGTGCCGCAGAGATCATCACACGCCGTGGTTTTTCAATTCTGAAAAACCGCCTGCTGGGGGGGAAATGTCCCTTTTGTGACCATGTTATCAGTGGTGTCTGGGAATAATCATCTTTTTTTCTGCTTTTTCCTGTGGTTGTCCGAATTCATTGCGGGCGGATGCCCGTCGTTCAAATCCTCACAACAGGTGACGAAAAAACCGGGTCGCTATTTAGAGGAAAACTGGTAAAATCAGGACACTCTGTTCTCAGGCAGCAAATTTTCGTCACGGATTCAGGTTTAGCTCTATGCAATAGATGGCTTTCAGTATATTCTACCCACTGGTTGTTCCGGTATTGACGGAATTTTTGCGGCGGGTCCGGGAATTTCTGCAGATAATTCTTCCGGAGCCAGCTCGGAAAAGGAAAAAAATTGTGAAAGAGGGTTGAAATGAGTTCATTACATAAAGACTCCTGTGGTGTCTTTCTGGCTGTTGTGTTGCTTCTTGCTCTGTCCGGATGTGCAAGCACCTATTACGGGGCAATGGAGAAAGTCGGTGTTCATAAGCGTGATATTCTGGTTGATCGGGTGGAGGCGGGACGGGACTCCCAGGCTGCTGCCCAGAAACAGTTCCAGTCGGCCCTTGAGGAGTTTGACTCTGTTGTAAAGCTTCAGGAGACGGATCTGAAAAAGGCCTATGACCGCCTGAACAAAGAGTATGAAAAGAGTTCTGATGCCGCCAGAGAGGTGTCCACCCGTATTGAAAAGATCGAATCCGTGGCAGAGGCGCTTTTTAAAGAGTGGAAAAATGAGTTAAAGCAATATGAAAGCAGGACTCTCCGTCAGTCCAGTGAAGACCAGCTCAAGGCGACAAAAGTTAAATATAACATCATGCTGTCCACCATGAAGAAGGCAGAGGCATCAATGGATCCTGTGTTACGGGTGTTTCATGATAATGTGCTTTATCTGAAACATAACCTCAATGCCCAGGCCATTGGCTCTCTGCAGGCCGAATTTGCAGGCCTTGAAAGTCAGATCAAGGAACTGATTAAATCCATGAATGTTGCCATTGATTCATCCAATAAATTTATATCTGATATTAAATAATTACAATTATTATGCCCATTCAAACCCATTCTGTTGTTGCTCTGGTCGGTCGGCCAAATGTTGGAAAATCGACCCTTTTCAATCGTATCACCAAGTCGAGAAAGGCTCTGGTGGACCCCACTCCCGGGGTTACCCGGGACCGTCATTATGAAAAGGTAATGTGGAACGACAAGCTTTTCATGCTGGTTGATACAGGTGGTATCGAAGATGCCAGCGGGGACGCCATGGGCGGCCATATCCGGGACCAGGCACTGAATGCCATTGAAGAGGCGGACATTATTCTCTTTCTGCTTGATGGCCGTGAAGGAGTGACTCCGGCGGATGTGGAAGTTGCCAATATGCTGCGTCGTACCAGAAAGAAAATCTTTTATGTGGTGAACAAGATCGACGGCCCGGAACAGGAGATCGAACAGATGTCCCAGTTCTATGAGCTTGGTGTGGAAGAGCTCTGGGCACTGTCTGCAGAACATAAGTATGGCTATCATACCCTGATGGATGCCCTTGAAGAGAGCCTGCTTGCCAGCGAAGATGACCTGGATCTTCCTGAGGGTACTGTCAAGGTTGCATTCTTCGGCAGACCCAATGTGGGGAAGTCCTCCATGATCAATCAGATTCTCGGTCAGGATCGTATGGTGGTCTCCGCGGTGTCTGGTACCACCAGAGATTCCGTGGACACACTGTTGAGTCATGGAAAACACAATTATCTCCTCATTGATACCGCAGGCATCAGAAGAAAGGGCAAGACAAAAGAAAAACTGGAAAAATTCTCCATATTAAAGGCCCTGGCAGCCCTTGAAAAGTGTGATATTGCCGTGGTCTTAATTGATGCAGATGAAGGGATCACCGAACAGGATACCAAGGTGATCGGGTATACCCAGGAACAGGGGCGCGGTCTGATCCTGGTGGTCAACAAGTGGGATCTGGTAAGGGATGACAAAGAGCGGCAGAAACAGATCATGGGCGAGATTGCGCTGGCTGTCCCTTTTGTGGGATTTGCACCGCTTCTCACGGCGTCTGCCCTGACCGGTTACGGTATAAAACGGCTCTTTCCCACCATTGGATCTGTGTATAAACAGTTCACCTCGGTCTTCCCGACTTCAGCTCTGAACAGGCTGCTGAAAGATGCAGTGGAGGATCATTCGCCACCAATCTACAAGAACAAACGGCTGAAGTTCTACTACACCTCACAGGTGGGCAGTCGTCCGCCAAAGTTTGTCATTATGAGCAACTCTTCCAAAGGGGTTCATTTTTCCTATGAACGCTATCTGAGCAACAGGTTTCGTGATGGTCTGGGCCTTGATAAGGTTCCCATCCAGCTCTTTATTCGGGATAAGAACAGGGATAAGAAGGGGAAGAGGTAGATTCCTTCCTGTTCCGGATGAATGCTCCGGAACAGGAAAGGCGACGGTGTGTCGTCTCAGGAGGGAGCGCCGGCGGGTCGGCTCCTGTTGACCGGGTTTTGCCGGGATGTTTTTTTTGCCGGGTTCACCCTGGTCTGTTTGATGGTGGACATGGCGGCTGTTACCATGGATGCCACATCGGTCAAATTGGCCGGAAGTATCATGGTGTTATTCTCTTTGGCCAGTTTCCCGAACTCATTGACATAGCTTTTTGCAACCTCAAGGTTTGCAGCCTCGCTTCCTCCGGGAAGACTGAGCGCTTCAGCAACCCGTCGTATGCCTTCGGCCGTGGCTTCCGCCACCATGATGATTTCTCTGGCGCGTCCTTCAGCCTCATTGATGCGTTTCATCTTCTCACCTTCGGAGAGGGCAATGGCTTCTGCACGGTCTCCTGCTGCCCGGTTGATGGTGGACTGCTTATCCGCCTCTGAACGGGCAATTTCAGCACGTTTCTCCCGCTCGGCCTTCATCTGTTTCTCCATGGCATCAAGGACAGTCCGGGGCGGCTGGATATCCTTTATTTCATAGCGCAGTACTTTCACTCCCCAGTTTTCGGCAGCTTCATCAAGGGCCATGACAACCTGACCGTTTAAGGTCTCTCTGGCTTCAAAGGTCTTGTCGAGGTCGATTTTTC
>JAMOMO010000184.1 GCA_027067035.1 Desulfobulbaceae bacterium | reverse complement strand
TCCAGTTCAGTGACCAGAGTGCTTGTTACCTGCCCCAACTGCCATCGTATTTTCAGGGAGTATGGTGAAGGTCTTGAGGTGGAGAGTGTCTATGAGCGGATGCTGACATCACCTGTGGATGTCGTGATCCCGGCTGAAGTGACAGTCCATGATCCCTGTGGAGTGCGATTTTCAGAGCCGGTACAGCAGGGCGCACGGAAATTGCTCAGGCAGCATGGCGTCCAGATCCGGGAGATGAAGCATAATCGGGAGAAAACCATTTGCTGTGGTGAAGGAGGGGCCGCCGGTTTTGTCCGACCCGACTTTGCAAAATCATGGACTGCCAAACGGGTGGAGGAGGCGGGTTCTGAACCCATTATCAGTTACTGTGCCGGATGTACCGAGTTCCTGCATGGGGCGGCGGAGTGTCATCACCTCCTGGATCTTCTCTTTTTCCCGCAGCAGGTGATGGCGGGCACACAAAAGGTGAGCAGCTCACCGTTTACCTACTGGAACCGTTTTCGTCTGAAACACAAGCTGCAGAAGATCTGCGGCCCCGGTGTCTGTGGCACGCGCAGCCGGCTGTCGGATCAGTCCTGATCGCTTTCCATGAGAACCCGGTTGACTTTGGCCCCGGAGTTCCAGAGCGCATCCACCATGCTTTCCATCTCCTCCCCTGTCACCCGGATGGTGAGGAGCTGATGGTCGGGGCTGTAATTCTTGTAGATGGTGATGGCCAGGAGCTGCATGTTGAACTGCTTGCAGATATCAGTGATGGTATAGACAGCTGAGCCATTATTCTGTATCTGCAGCTCAATGCGTGCCCCCGATTCCCCACCACCCAGCACCTCTGCAAATGCCTGAAAGATATCTGTCTCTGAGATGATTCCCACAAGATCTTCACCCTCCACAACGGGGACGGCCCCGATCTTGAACCGGCGCATGAGGAGGGCCACATTTTCCAGTGGATCCATGGGCTGGGCAGTGACGGGGTTGCCAGCCATGAATGCGGACACCTTCGCCTGGGCGGCAATTATGCTGTTTTCTGGCGTAACCGAAGAGTCCATGGCGGAGGGAAGGGCCTTGTTGATATCAGACTGGGTTATGATGCCCACAAGTTTTTTTCCATTCACCACGGGGAGGTGGCGAAAATGGGACTGGGTGATTATTTCGGCTGCCTGACCAAGGGGCGTGTCCTGATCGACGGTGGTGACATCCTGCTGCATCCAGAGTTTGATAAACATTGCTTATATCCTTTTTACAGATCTGTATTAATGAAGGTTTCGTTGTCTGCGTGCAGTGAAAAACGGATGGCCTGGAGATCATAGCGGACGGTGGTGGTGGCATTGCCGATCTGAATCTCGGTTCCGTTGAATATTGTACCGACAACCGTTATGGAAATGGTTTTTAAAAAATCACGTTTCTGTTCATCACTGCTGTCATCACTGACGGGAATAAGGTTGAGGCTGCACATGTCCTGGTAAAGGGTTTCGATGGCCTCTTCCAGAGAGAGTCGCTGTCTGGTGTTTTTCTTCATCCCGTAACGCTGCAGGAAAAGAAGACGCTCCTGTTCAATTTCACGCAACCGGGAACGAATCCTCAGGTACCGCAGATATCTCCCCGGTGAAATTCCGGCTGCAAGAAGGGCAGGTGGGGCATTGGGTGATCCGACATTGCCGAGAACAAGACTGCCTCCACTCATAAGAAAGCCGGCCATCACCTGACTGCTTTTTTCGCCAAGGATCTCGTTGTCGGACATGATGCTGCTGTAGTAGGCCTGTTTGCGCAGGATGGTTTTCCCTTTCACCCGAAGCCTGCCCTGTTCCATGAAACTGAAATCGGCATCTCCATCAACCGTGACTTTGCACTGTTTCCCGAGTATTCCCCCTTTGATTACCAGGTTTCCTCTGCATTTTATGATTGCAGATCTGACATTCCCGCCAAGAAGGAGATCACCATGGGTATCGACTTTGAAACCTGGAAGGATGGTTCCTTTTATTTCGACGGCATCCTGGGATTCAATGTTTCCCGTGCTGTAATCAATGTTTCCGGGGATGAGCTGTTTGGCGCAGACTTTGATGGAGTTGTCGTTTACGAGGGAGAGAATACCGCTGCGTCGGGCGACGACCACCCCCTTCTCTTCGTCATAGACAGCATCATCGGAGACATTTATGGGAATGTCTCTCCCGGGAAGCTGGGGAACTTCCTCTCCAGTGACTGTGAGGCCGGGGGTGCCAGATGTCGGGGGAACCCGTGTTGCAATAACCTGTCCTTCCGCCACACCCACAAACATCTTGCGTTCCCGGAAATCAATTTTACCGTTTCCCAGGAGTTTTCCGGGTAGGGGCCCCACTTCAATATTGAATCGAAGAAAACTGTCTTTCCCGTTCATGGGGAGCAGGCCCCTGGCAATGGGTTTGTCTTTGAGGGGGAGCTTCTCTTTTTTCAGCTGTTCCAGCAATTGCTGCAATTGATCGGACATGACACCAAAACGGACACCATGGAAATCAAGGGCCTCCTGAATGAGATCAGGGTCCGGACCGGGAGTGTCACCCGGCGGTGGGTAGAGGGTGACCGCTGCTTCCATTTTATCCTCTGACAG
>JAMOMO010000183.1 GCA_027067035.1 Desulfobulbaceae bacterium | reverse complement strand
CCCGCGCCATTCATCAGGCTTCCGTCAAAAGAGATGCCCCCTTTGTGCCTGTAAACTGTGCCGCCATTCCTGAAGGGCTTCTGGAAAGTGAGTTGTTTGGTCATGTCAAAGGAGCTTTCACCGATGCTGCTGTCTCCAAGACAGGGCTCTTTGTCGAGGCTGCCGGAGGGACGATCCTGCTGGATGAGATCGGGGAGATGCCCCTTGCGGTGCAGGCAAAAATACTACGGGTGCTGCAGGACAGAGAGATTCGTCCGGTGGGGTCCAATACGTCCATCCCTGTGGATACCCGTGTGATTGCGGCAAGTAATAAAAACCTGAAAGAAGAGGCGGTGGCAGGGAATTTCCGTGAAGATCTCTATTACAGGCTGAACATCTTTAAGGTGGATATCCCCCCCCTTCGGGAACGCAGAGAGGATATTCCTCTGCTCATCAGCGAATTCTTAGGCGCCCACCGGAAACGGGGACAAGCTGCAGAAGTTTCAAGGGAGGTTCTTCGTTTTTTTCTCGATTATCCCTGGCCCGGTAATATTCGTGAGCTTGAAAACGTGATAGAGCGGTGTGTTTTTCTTGCTGACAAAGGGGTTATCGGTCTCCGTGATCTGCCAGATGATATGCTTGAAAGCAGTCCCGACGACGGACGACTGCTGTTTGATTCTGTGAAACCGCTGGCAGAGTTTGAGATGGACTACGTCCGTTATGTGCTTGAAAAGTGCCAGGGAAATAAGAAGAAGGCGGCAGGCCTTCTTGGTATTAACCGGAAGACCATTCATCGGAAGCTCGAAGGGCAGAAACCCTGAGGCGAGTCCTTCCCATCGTGGGACATTCTGTCCCACGATGCCCTGTTTTGTCCCATCGCTGATCTCTTTCTTTTCCTTCCAAATGGCACGTGATTGCTGCGGAGCTCTCCTGCGAGAGAATATATCGCAGACTATTTACCGGTTCTGACACGGTTTCTTCATCTCTTCCGGCTGTTCAGCTGCTTCTCTTTTCCGGGTGGCATAGCGATTGCTAAATACCAGTTCGTAATCACCATTTCTGATTACAAGTCATTTTCCCTTTTCTCCGCATCCCCGGCCGGAAGTCTGTTCTGAAGGTCGGGGATGATTTTAATGTGGCCAGGAGAGAGCACGAAAATCCCATTGCCGAGGTTTCATGAAAAAAAGCTCAAAAAAGACAGGTATTGCTCTGCTCCTTATTCTTGCGGGAGTTGCTGTATTGATTCTCAAGGGGGTTTCGGATACCGGAGTCTACTATCGAACAGTTGCCGAAGTACTCACGGACAGTGCCCTTCCTGAAGAGCGCGGAGTGAGGATAAGTGGAGAGGTTGAAGGGGGAAGCATTCATTATGATCAGCAGGCGTTGTCGCTCAGTTTTGTGGTGCGGGATCTTGATGAGCCGGCCAAAAAGATGAAGGTCGTCTATGGCGGTGTCAGACCGGATGCCTTTGATGCAGATGTGGAGGTGATTCTGGAAGGGCGCTATGACGCACAGCAGAACACATTCTACGCAGAAAGCCTTTTGGCAAAATGTCCTTCAAAGTATGAAGGAAAAACTGAACAGGAAGAGGAATAACTATGGTAACCTTGGGGAATCTGTCGCAGTCGGCAGCCTTTATATGCAGCCTTCTGGCCATGGTACTGCTGCTGACCGGTTTGATGCGCAATGATCTCCGGTTCATTGAAGCGGGAAGGCGGGCACTCACAGGAGTTGCTGTTCTGGCAAGTATGGCGGCTTTTGCACTGGCCCGTCTCTTTATGACAGATAACTTCCAGGTCGAATATGTGGCCTCCTACTCGGACCGGGCCCTGCCGATTTTTTATAAGGCAACCTCTTTCTGGGCAGGTCAGAAAGGATCTCTGCTCTTCTGGGCATGGGTCTTGAGTCTTTATGTGGCCCTTGTGGCATTTAACACCCGTAAAGAAACGAATCGCAAGAACACTCCGTATATTTATCTGATATTGTCAGGTATTGTCGCCTTCTTTTTTCTTCTTCTGGTTACCGTTTCCTCTCCGTTTGAACTCCTGGCCTATATGCCCAAGGATGGACAGGGGCTCAACCCCATGCTGCAGAACCCGGGAATGATTTTTCATCCTCCGACCCTGTTTCTCGGCTATATCGGTTTTACCATTCCTTTTGCATATGCCATTGCCTCCCTGATATCGGGAAAAATTGACCCTGACTGGCTGAAAAAGACCAGGCGCTGGAACATTCTGTCCTGGATTTTTCTCACCATCGGTATCATCCTCGGTGGTCAATGGGCCTATGTGGAACTTGGCTGGGGGGGCTTCTGGGCCTGGGATCCTGTGGAGAATGCCTCATTTATTCCCTGGCTGATTTCCACGGCCTTCATTCACACCTCCATTATTCAGGAACGCAGGAATATTATGAAGGTCTGGAACATGTCACTTATTGTTCTTACCTTTCTGACCTGTATTTTCGGGACATACCTGGTACGAAGCGGCATTCTTCAGTCTGTTCATGATTTTGGCGCGACTGGACTCGGGGGCTACTTCCTGGCCTTTATGATTGTGACAGGTCTGGGAAGTATCATCCTCATAGCAGAGAGTTATGGTGAGCTGCGGACCAAACACTCTCTGGAGTCACTGTTATCAAGGGAATCAACATTTCTCTTTAACAACGTCATTCTTCTGGCCATCGCCTTTTCAACGTTTTTCGGTACTATTTTTCCCCTTATTTCAGAGGTGGTTACAGGAAACAAGCTTACCGTAGGTGAACCATTCTTTAATATGGTGAATACCCCACTGTTTCTTCTGCTTCTGGCAATCACGGGGCTCTGTCCTCTGATCTCCTGGCGCAAGGCTTCAATGAGTAATTTGAAAGAAAACTTTCTCATTCCCTTTGCCCTTGCAGTCGCTGGCGGGGCAGTATTGTTCATCACGGGCATCCGCGAGTTGTATCCACTCCTGGCATTTACCCTTTCACTCTTTGTCTCGGCCACCATTCTTCTTGAGTTTATCGGTGGTGCCCGGGCCAGGAGAAAACTCACCGGCGAATCCATGCTGCTCTCCTTTCCAAGAGTCATCTGGAAACTGCGGCGTCGCTATGGCGGCTACATCGTTCATTTCGGAGTGGTCCTGGTGGTGGTGGGAATAACGGGATCCACTGCATTCAAGCTTGAAAAAGAGCTTACTCTGCAGCGGGGGGAGACCATGAGTATCGGTGACTATACGTTGAAGTATAAGGATTTTACAAGCTTTCAGGACAGAAACCGAACGGTCTATGCCGCAATCCTCGGGGTGACCAAAAATGGTGAAGCTGTCGATGATATGATGACGGAGAGGCGTTACTACATTAATGCCAAACAGCCCACAACAGAGGTGAGTCTGCGGATGAGCCTGAAAGAGGATCTCTATCTGACCATGCCCATGATAGGGAAAAATGATGAAATCACCATAAAGGCAGCTGTTAATCCACTGCTGGTCTGGGGATGGATTGGCGGCGTATTTATGGTTTTAGGTGGAATCATGGCAATTATTCCAGCTGGAAAGAGGAGGCAGGCGGTATGAAAAAAATATGGCTGTTACTCTGTGTATTTCTCTTTCTCTGTCAGGCTGCAACCGTACATGCTCTGACAAGAAGCGAGCTTGAGAAGAACCTGATCTGCTATGCCTGTCCCGGGGAACCTCTGAATATAGATCGCTGCGGCGGAGGAGACCAGATGCGGGCAGAGATTGATCGCAGGCTGGCTCTGGGACAGAGTAAGGAGACAATACTTGATTTTTTCGTGCAGCAGTTTGGTGACAATATCCTCACTGCTCCTCCCCAGAAAGGCTTTAACCTGGTTGCCTATGCTGCACCGTTTGTCGCTCTGCTCATTGGGCTTGTTGTTGCGGTGATGCTGGTCTGGAAATGGGCTGCGGCCGGCAGGTCATCCCAGGGGATACTTGAGGGTGATGCCGAAGGGGATGCCCTGTTCAAAGATATGGAAGAGCAGGTGGAAGATGAGCTCAAAAAACTGGAGGATGACTAGATGACGCTGGCTTTTTTTATTTTGATCATGGCAGGAATCTCTGCCTATTTTTTAGCACCTCTGCTGCGGCCCGAAGAGAGGTGGCTTGCAGATGTGGATCACGGCGCTGCCCGGAGAAGTCTTGTGGCGGAGAAAGAGTCGTATCTCAGGGCCATGAAAGATATTGAATTTGAACATGCATCGAACAAAATCAACGATTCGGACTATGCAGAACTTCGCAGACACTATGGCGCCCAGGCTGCAAAAACAATACGGGCAATAGAACTGCTACAGGATGATGCCCCCCCGCAGTCTGCTGCAGAACCAGCTGATCTTTCACAGGGAAAGATCGAGTTGCAGAAGAAACTTGAATGGAAGATACGCGCTGTGAAAGAGGAGCTTGATACCCTTGAGCACAGCTGGGACAACGGAACTGTTGATGACGCCCAATATGTGGAACTCAATGATGACCTGATGAAACACCTGGAAGAACTCATCAGCAGGCTTGAAGAGGCCAGAAAGTAACATGGGAGCTTTTCTCTCAGTGAACAGGCTCTGCAAGGACTATGAAGGGCGCAGAGCCCTTCGTGATGTTTCATTTGTGCTTGAAAAGGGAGATTTCCTGAGCCTGTTTGGTCCCAATGGTGCCGGGAAAAGCACGCTGCTTTCCATCGTGTCCACCCTGGTGTCCCCGGGGGCCGGACAGGTTGAGGTAAAAGGTTTCGATCTTATGGAGGAGCCGGAACAGTTTAAAAAACAGCTTGGGGTTATCTCCCATAACTCTCTGCTCTATAATCATATGACTGCCCTTGAAAATCTGATCTTTTATGCCTCCCTCTACAAGGTCAAAGACCCGGGAAAGACGGCTCTAGAGTTGTTACGGGTCGTGGAACTCTATCCGAGACGTCATTCCCGGGTCGGGCAGTTTTCACGGGGAATGCGGCAGCGGCTCAGCATAGCAAGGGCACTGGTGAATGATCCTTCTCTTCTCCTGCTTGACGAACCGTTCAGCGGACTTGATCAGTACGCTGCTGCGATTTTAACTGAGCAGCTAGCAGAACTCAGAGACAAAGAGCGTACCGTGATAATGGTCACCCACAACCTGGAGCGTGGCTTGAACACGGCAACAAAGGTAGGAATTCTTGCTGCAGGGCGGCTGGTCTTCATGGAGTCGAGGCAGGACGTTGACCGTACTCTTTTTGAGGCAGCGTATTTCAAATATGCCAGGGGGGCAGGGCCTGTATGAGAGGCTTTCTGCTGATTTTACGAAAAGATCTCCATGCCGAATTTCGAAGGCCGGAATCTCTTGTCTCCATGGTGTTTTTCGGATTTCTGCTCCTGGTGATACTCAATCTCGCCATCCCTCTGGGATCTGAGATCTCCCCTGAAACAGGTGCCGGAATTCTCTGGGTGGCCATTACTTTTTCTTCAATTCTCGGTCTCAGCAGAACCATGAGCCGGGAAAAGGAGAATCGCTGTATTGATGGATTACTGCTCAGTCCGGTGAGTATTGAAGCCCTCTTTTGTGCAAAGATGGCCATGAACTTTGTGCTCATGCTTATTGCCCAATGTTCCATAATTCCACTGTTTTTTGTCCTGTATGGAGACAGTTTTCTGCAGTCCCTGCCCCTGCTGGTTCTGGTTGTTCTGCTTGCAAATACGGGATTTGCTGCCATCGGCACCCTGTTTTCAGCCATCACTGCCGGAACTGACAGGAACGAGGCACTGCTGCCCCTGCTTTTTTATCCGCTGGTGATACCTCTTATCAGTATCACGGTGAAGGTAAGCTCTCTGATATTTCAGGGAGCAGCGCCTGGCGAATACAGCTCATGGCTTTATGTAATGCTGGCTTACGGCTGTATATTCACTGGTCTTGGAGTTCTGCTCCTGAGCCATATTGTTCGTGAATAGAGGCACTCATGATTGTACACAACGACCTTTATCAGGAGTACCCATGTCAATAAAGAGAGATCAGATGGCAGTAATTTTTGCGGCACTGCTGTTTGGAACTGCTGTCTATATGGTTTTTCTGTATGCCCCCACAGAACGGGTAATGGGGCCCATACAGAAAATATTCTACTTTCACCTGTCCTGTGCGCTGCTGGCATTTCTGTCCTTTTTCACGGCCTTTGTCAGTGGCATTATGTATCTGGTCAGCAAAGATATGAAGTGGGATATCAGAGGACTGGCCAGTGTTGAGATCGGTCTGCTGTTCACCACCCTTGTTCTGATCACCGGTGTGCTCTGGGGCCGGCCGGTGTGGAATACCTGGTGGACCTGGGACCCGAGACTCACCACTTCGCTCATCCTCTGGTTTATCTATGCCTCTTATTTTATTTTACGCTCCTCTGTTACACGACGGGATAAACGGGCTGTTTTCTGCGCCGTCCTGGCCATTGTTGGATTTGTTGATGTGCCCATCGTATTCCTGTCGGCCAGGCTGTGGAGAACAATTCATCCCGTGGTGATTCGTGCTGGTTCAATTGATATGGCTCCGGCAATGATCACCGCACTCCTGGTGGCGCTTGGCACATTTACTGTGCTCTGGGGTATTCTGCTCTATCAGAGAACAAAAACCCTTGGTCTGGCTGGAAGAGTCGGAAATCTTGAAAAACAACTTGATGGAGAGCTGCTATGAACAGTGAACTGTTTTTAATTACAGCATATATGGTTATCTGGGGCGGAGTCTTTGCCTATGTTTTCTATGCGGTCAGACAGCAGCACCTTCTTGCTGCAAGGGTACAGGTTTTAGAGGAATTGATTCATGAAAAGGAGCTGGCAGATGACTAACGTAAGGACAACAAAAGAAGTGGTGGTAATCTCTTTTTTCTGGCTGATTGCAGCTGTTATGGTGCTGTTTGCCGTGATGAACATTCCGGGAAACAAGCTGTCTGAGAAGAGTGCCCGGAACACGGACATGGTTTCCCAGCAGACCCAGATGATGCTGATTGAAGAAAAGATTGCGACATATAAGTCAATACTTGCCACGAATCCAACCAGTATCAGGGCGTTGACAGAGCTTGGTGATGTGTATTTTGACTCCGGAAGATACCAGGAGGCCATTGATATTTTTCTGAAGGCTTCTGAGGTCGGCCCGGCAACCGTTCATGTTGAGAATGACCTGGGACTTCTGTATCTCAATATCAATGAATATGATCTCGCCATCGAACGGTTCTACAAAGCGCTGGATGTTGATCCCTCACATGTGGATTCTCTTTTTTACATCGGTATGATTCATCAGTACAAGGGAGATCTGGGAAGTGCACGGGAAGTCTTTGAAAAGATCCTTGCAGCCAATCCTTCTCCGCAGCTGGTGGAAAAGGTTAATCAGCAGCTTGCCGGAATCAGGAGTCAGCAGTGACTGGGGGTGGTATGAAATGAATTCCACGGGGAGAATATCGTCAGGAGATACTCACTGACTCAGGGGCCGTTTGGGGAACACCCTGAAAACTGAGTATGCAGTACCGTGTCCATCTGGATGTGTGGATAAAATTTTCGGGTAATTGTGATAAAAATTGGGTATTCTCCAAGGTGATACGATATATGAAATCCAGGAAAAAGGTGGATCGGTGACTCGAAGTGGATTCACTGTAAACTCCTGTATCCGTTTGAGGATTGCAGCTTATACAGGCTTGTCAGTTTACCGGTGAGCTGCAGCCTGCTGTCGGGCGGGCAGGGGGTGCCGGTAAGTTTTCAGCGAGTATTCCCCCCATGATCAAAAGAAAAATTCCCCAATTGTTTATTGTTGTTGTCTTGTTGTGTAGTATTTTTTCGCTCTTTGGCTGCAACGACGATGCCGCGAGTCCTCCGGTAGAACCCTCCGAAATTATTCATCTTGATAAACTTGCTCCCCTGCCGGAAACAGTAACAGAGAAGAAAGAAAAAACCTTTAAGATTGCCATAGCTGCAATTCTTTCCCCACGGGGTACCGTTGACTCTTATCAGCCCCTGCTCAGCTATTTTGAAAGGCGTCTTGGAAAACCTGTACAGCTGGTGCAGCGCCGAACCTACGGTGAAATCAACAATTTAATTGCCAGGAATGCGGTCGATATGGCTTTTATCTGTACCGGAGCCTTTTATGAGGGGCTGCGGGAAAAACAAATGACTCTGCTGGCCGTTCCTCAAATCAACGGTAAACTTACTTACAACGCCCTGATCATTGTTCCTGCAGATTCTCCTGTGCAGAAACTTGAAGATCTTCACAACCGGATTTTTGCCTTTACCGATCCTCTCTCGAATACCGGCTATCAGTATCCAATGGGCCTGCTTGCTGCAAGGGATCTGGATGCGGAAAACTTTTTCCGGCGTACCATCTTTACCTACAGTCACGACTATTCCATTCAGGCAGTGGCCGAAGAAGTTGCCGATGCCGCTTCCGTGGACAGCCTGGTCTATGCCTATGCCGTGAAGCGTGACCCCTCCATTGCCGAAAAAACCAGGATTATTCTCCGTTCAGAGGATTTTGGTATGCCGCCGGTTGTTGCCTCAGTACAGGCTCCGCCGGAGGAGATACTGAGAATCCGCACAATTCTGTTGTCAATGGCGGATACCAGGGACGGTGCTTCCATCCTGGAACAACTGGGTATTGACCGGTTTGCCTATCCTGGCAATGACCTCTATCAGGAGAAAGGAGTGAAATCCTGTGGAAACCGGACAGGTGGGGGAGAATGTTCAAATCCGCATTGATTCGCATACAGCATTTCTTCTTTTCAATTTCATTACAGGCCAAAATCATCGGCATGGTCATAGCTCTGTCTGTTTTCATGGGAACAGTCCTTTCTCTTCAGGTTTCCCGTTTCCTCAATGATCACACGCGTGCCTTTATGGCTCAGGAGAGCAGGTCCGTGGCCAATGAGATAGCCCATAAAATCCCTGATTATACGCTGATAAACGACCTGTACGGCCTGACAAGATACCTTGTTAATGCCAAAAGTAACCGTCGTGATGTCCGTTACATCGTGGTTCTCGATCGCCGGGGAAACATCGTTGCCCACACTTTCGGGAGTCACTTTCCCACCGAACTGGATAGCCATCTGCGCCGAACGTATCGTCAACAGGATGGCGTACAGGTTATTGAGACCAATGAGGGATTGATCTGGGAGACAATTTTGCCGGTGTTGCAGGGCTGGAACGGTAGTGTTGCTGTCGGGGTTCAGGATTATTTTGTCCGCCTGGACAACAGGGAATTTATCCGTAGTCTTCTGTTGACCACCTTCCTCGTTGCCATGGCCGGCATTTTCTTTGCAGTACTCCTGAGCTGGCTGATCGTCCGTCCCATCAAGAAACTGCTGGCTGCAACCAATGCTGTTCGTAGAGGTGAATACACTGTGGTTCTTGAGCCTGTTTCCCGTGATGAGGTAGGAGCATTGACCCTGGCTTTTAATGAGATGAGCAGTGGCTTTCAAATGGCTGCTGAGGCACGAAAAGAAAAAGAGACCATTCGCCGGGAGTTCCTGCAGAAAATCATCAGCAGCCAGGAAAATGAACGAAAACGCATAGCCCGGGAACTGCATGATCAGACCGGTCAATCCCTGACTTCTCTCAGCATAGGCCTGAATCTTCTGGAGCGGATGGCATGTTCGCAGGAGATGCGGCAGAACATCCATCAGCTTAAAGAACATATCAAAAACGAACTTGAGGCCATTCATGATATGGCTCTGGAACTCCGTCCCAGTGTTCTTGATGATATGGGACTGGAGGCGGCTCTGTCGCTGTATGTGGATAATGTCAGGAAGGCCAGTAAGGTGGAAATCCAGCAGAATATTGTCGGTTTTCAAAACAGACGCCCTGTGTCTTCCATTGAAACCTGTCTCTATCGTATTGTTCAGGAGGCTGTTCATAATGCTGTCCGCCACGGTCGGGCCAGGCACATCTCCCTGTTTCTTGAATGGGAGAATGACATCATCCGGCTGCTTATTGATGATGACGGCAGGGGTTTTGATCTCAAAATTCTGGAGACAACAACTCGGCTGGGGATTCATGGAATGCAGGAACGGGTTGAACTGGCTGACGGCAGCTTTCGTATTGAATCGGAACCGGGACAGGGAGTTATGATCGTGGTGACTGTCCCGTCTCCTCCAGGAGATGATTATGAAGAATAATACTCGAATAATGGTTGTAGATGACCATGTGATGCTTTTATGTGGACTCTCTCTTCTGCTCAATGCTGAAGGCGATTTTGAGGTGGTGGCCAGGGCAAGTGATGCTGAGGAGGCCCTGGAAAAGGCACAGGCATCGAAACCGGATATCATCCTGCTCGACATTACCCTGCAGAAGACAAGCGGTCTGGACCTGATAGAGGAACTCCTTGTCCTGGTGCCGCAGACACGAATTATCATGCTGACCATGCATGATAACCCTCACTATATGGAGAAGGCCCTGCAGAGGGGGGCTAAAGGGTTTGTTCTGAAAAAAGGACTTGAAGAAGATCTGCTGTATGCTGTTCACTCCGTCATGCGGGGTGAGGTGTACATCCATCCATCCCTTCTCAAGACCTATATTCCGGATTCCGGAAAGAGCCAGATTCCCGATATCGACCGGGACCGGGCACGCTGGGATATTTTATCCGACCGTGAGCAGGAGGTCCTTGCTCTGGTCGCCCGTGGTTATACAAGCAAAGAGATTGGCGAGCACTGCCTTCTCAGTGAAAAAACTGTGGCCACCTATCGTTCCCGTGGTATGGCAAAGCTGGATATTGAAAAACGTTCGGACCTGGTCCGCCTGGCCATGCGGCTCGATAAAATGAGCTGATCTGATTCACATTTCCCCCTCACATCCTCCCCTGTTGTCGGTTTTTCCCCTACAAAAAGTCACAGTTTCCCCGCTTTTTTTTCTGCTGGAACCTGATTATTTTTCTTTCCTAAGATGAATAATTGTGGTCCTCCGCCTGATTCTTTCAGTCGGGGTGACTGAACAGAAAAAAACAGGAGGAGGATTCAATGGCTCTCATTGATATCGAACCGCATGAAATCAGACAGCGGATGATGGATGATCTCCAACGTGCCCTGAAAAAAAACATGCAGGACAGGCATTGGGCAATGGTCATCGATCAGGGAAAATGTGTGGGCTGTACAGCTTGTACTATTTCCTGTGTTGCTGAAAATCACTTGCCGCCTGGTGTTGTTTACCGGCCCGTGATTGAGGAAGAAATCGGCACCTACCCCAATGTTCGAAAAACTTTTCTGCCACGACCATGTATGCAGTGTGAAAATCCGCCCTGTGTTGAAGTCTGTCCGGCAAGTGCCACCTGGAAACGAGCCGACGGAATTATAGAAATTGATTACGACAAGTGTATCGGCTGCCGCTACTGTATCGCTGCCTGTCCCTATTCCGCAAGGACCTTTGATAAGGGCTTTTATTACTCGGACGGCACGCCCTCCATTCCTCAGTATGAAAAGGCTCCCAATTTTGAATACGGGAAAGAGTGGCCACGGAAAGACCGGGACAGTTCACCGGTGGGGAATGCCCGTAAATGTACCTACTGCATCCACCGGGTGGAAAAAGGTATTCTTCCTGCTTGTGTGACGACCTGTATCGGTGATGCGACCTACTTCGGGGATGCCAATGATCCCAAAAGCCTGATTGCCGAGTTACTCGGGTCACCGAGGCTCCGAAGGCTCAAGGAGGAAGAGGGAACTTCCCCGACAACTGCTTACCTGATTTAAGTGGAGTAACCGGGACAGATATTGTTCATAGTGACAACAAATGATGGGAGTTGATCTGAACAGCATTGTTCAGGGATCGGCTTTCCTCGGATAAATAAAGAGGGATCAATAATGAAACAAATGATCAAGAGACTTGTCTGGCTGATTGCGGTTATCGGCTTCGGCGTCGGTCTGTATGGTATGTATCTCAGGTTTAGCACCGGCCATCGGATGACCGATTACGGTTCGTATATTCCATGGGGCCTGTGGGTGGCAGCCTATATTTATTTTATAGGTCTTTCCGCGGGGTCGTTTTTACTTTCGACACTGGTCTATGTGGTCAGGGTTAAAAAACTTGAAAAAATCGGTAAACTGGCGCTGTTTACGGCCTTTTGCTGCCTGATAGCCGCCCTTATTTCCATCTGGCTGGATCTCGGCCATGAATTTCGTGTCACCAGGGTCTTATTTCACCCGAATTTCCAATCGATGATGTCCTGGATGGGAATTTTGTATTCATCTT
>JAMOMO010000182.1 GCA_027067035.1 Desulfobulbaceae bacterium | reverse complement strand
CATCGGCCGTCATAACAGAGATCTGGGTGGAAGCACGGCCTGCTCCAAAAAACTCCCCTGCCCTCTCCAGTGCCATAAAGACAGTCGCCTCATCAAGGGCCATATTATTTGTTTTGATAATTCCCGTCACCTTCAGGGCCGTTGAAACGACCTCGGCATCCCGGTTTTGGCAGGAGACTATTATCTTACTGCCGACTGTAACATGCAGTTTCTCTGCAAGGCCGTACCCGAGTATTGCCCCCCTGCCCTTTGTTCCAAACCCGTATTCACCCGCAAGGATAGAGCGTCGGAGACGGCCATGCGTTTCCTCTGCAGAAAGATCGACACCCCTGATCCCGGCATTTCTCGAATATCTTGCGGTGGCCACCACCCCATTCTGCTGCAGACGCTTGACAAAGGAGCGTACCCTGCTATCACGGTAAAGAGTGTCTGTTATCCGGCGTCCATCCCGGAAAGTATCGGGAATCATATTTTCAAGGGATGGATCAAGCCGATAGCCACGGGCGAAGAGAGAGAGGTCACCGGAATCACTGCTGATAGCATTTGAGATCATCTGCTCTGTCATACCGTCATAAATTCCCTGCATCAGAAGAAGACTCCACAGGCTGACGGATATCATCAGGACAACCATGAATGAACGGGTGGCCCTGACACAGAGAGAGGCCCAGGCCATCCTGACAAGAAGTCTAGACATGATGAACTGCCTCAATGGGCCGAAGACGATTTATCCTGAGGATTGGATAGATGGCAGCCAGCATCAGCAGACAATACATGATCAGCATATCACGCAGAATGATCACTGGCTCAAATGCGGTTGGAATAGAGGAGACGGCCAGGCCATACTGCCTGAACTGCTCCTCCATCCCGGTAAAAGTCACCGGATTGATACTGTAATAGTGGGCAAGGAAGGCCCCCAGCGCACCACCTGCGGCAACGCTGAACAGCCCGAGCAGGGAGGATTCCAGCAGCAAGAGGTACAGAATTTCACCGGGGCTTGTCCCAATGGCACGCATGACCCCGATTTCCTTTACCCTGGCGAATACGGCAAGGAGGGTGTAGATCATGATGACAAAGAAAACAACGATGAAAATCATCGCCAGAGTTATGTAACCGAACACGGAATCCAGTTTCATGGACTTCAGCAGACCGGCCATAATCTGCTGCCAGCTTTCCGTATCAAAGTCTTCACCAAGACTCTCACCTACTGTGTCGGCCACCAGCCTGGCTGCTGCCGGATCAACCGGGAGAACAATGGCATGGGTTGCCATATTTTCAGAGGCCATAATGGTGTCGAAATAGGGCTTTGCCAGAAAAGCGCTGCTTGAGTCAAATTCAAAGAATCCTGTCTTGAAAATCCCTTTTACAACAAGTTTATCCGCTGCAAACGAGTAGTCGGCCCCACTCCCCACAAAAACAAGCTCATCGCCGGGCCTGAGCTGCAGTCGGCGGGCAAGCTCAGAACCCATATAGAGCTGATTGGTGTCATTGTTCCCCGGATAGTCCCCCTCCTGAAGAGAGGAGTAAAGCCTTGATATCTTCTTTTCCCTGTCAGGGTTAATGCCGGTGAGCATTCCACCGACCGCCTTATCTCCTGCCGAGAACAACACAAACGACTCAAACCTTGGGCTCACCAGTGCCACCCCAGGAACCGCACTGATACGATTCTCCAGAGCAGCATAGTCAAAAATCAGCTTGTCAAATCCCGGATTTTCACGAAATCCGGCGGCGGTTACCTGGATGTAGCCCGAGTAGATTTCAACACTGTTCCTGATCATCTGCCTGTGGGAACCATCCATCCAGGCCGATGAGAACACAAGCAGAGCAGTGCTGACGGCACCCAGCACCATGGTGGTCACAGAGCGTCTTTTATATGCCAGCAGATTTTTAAACGCAAATTGAAGAAACATTGGATACGAAAAAATCCTCTATCGGGAAAACCGTTTCAGAGCCCTTTTACTGAAATATTCATCACTGACAGGAGCATCAAACACCGCATCCAGAACTGTTATTCTGGTTTCATGACCTTTTTTGTCATCTGTTTCCGGTTTCATAACCCATAATGAAGGATACACTTTCCCGGAGAACATTTTCACCCCGGCATAGCTGAGCTCACGCACCAGTTCACCTTCTTCATCAAAATAGGTGATACTGGTGGGCAAAAAGTTCTCCTTTGAAACAAGCATGACTATTTTTCCCCAGACAACAGCAGAGTCCGGCTTTGGCAAGAGCTCTACCCGGTACAATTCATCGGTCTCCTGCAGCAGTTTATGCACATAGTCGTCATACAGAGAACTTTCTTTCACCAGATCATCATTGGTGAAATCACTTCCCATCCAGCTTTGCAGCATCATCGAGGCTGGAATCTTAATTATTTTTTCAATACGGGGTACATACTGCCACATGCCTTTGTCCAGTTTCAAAAAGGTTATCCCCTTATCTTTTCCGGGGTAGGTGATTTTGATAAATGACTTTTCACTGCCCACGGAATAGCTTATCATCTCCATCCGTCGTACGGCTCTGGAGCTTTTCACCTCCATCCGGACAGTCATGACAGCACTCCTGCCGTTAAGATTATCCACCACCTT
>JAMOMO010000181.1 GCA_027067035.1 Desulfobulbaceae bacterium | reverse complement strand
ACATAACTCCACCGGAGTGTGTACCTTTTTTTTTGCCTATGAAAAATATACTGCATCTCGAGTTGACAGGATCCACAAATGACGAAGCTATCCGGTGTGCCGTTGATGGTGCACCACATGGCTTTGCCGTTGTGGCTGCTGCACAGGAATCGGGCAGGGGGCGACTTGGTAAGGAGTGGATATCTCCTCCTGGGAGCGGACTTTACTGTTCAATAGTGCTGCGTCCCGAACTCCCCTTTGTCGAATTTTCCAGACTCACCCTCACCATCGGCCTTGCCCTCTGTCTCTGTGTGGAGGAACTCCTTCCTGATGCCGATTTCGGACTGAAATGGCCCAATGACCTCTACCATGAAGGATTGAAATGCGGTGGTATTCTGGTGGAATCCTCGCCTCATCAGAATGATGTGTCGGACTCCTTTGTGGTTGCGGGCATAGGGCTCAATGTGAATACCGTAAAAAAGATGTTTCCTGCAGCACTGCAGGAAAGTGCCACATCTCTTGCTCTCATAGCAGGCCATGAGTTTGACATGGAGGAGCTCTTTCACAAGCTGCTCACGAGTGTATTGCAGTATGTGAAGATTCATGAGACAGCTGGATTTGCCACAATTCTCAGAGAATGGCGGAAAAGGGATATTCTTCTCGGGCGGGAGATGCAGTGGGTTACCAGAGGACGGAAGATCATTACCGGTCGCGGGCTGGGGCCGGATGCAAGCGGTCAGCTCCTTGCTGAAGATGCCTCCGGCAGGGTCCATGAGATACTTTCAGGAGATGTACAGCTGGCAGAATCCGTCGGGGGAAAATAAAAAAACCTGCACGGCCGTGTCGGCCGTACAGGTCATCAGCAAAACAGCAGATATCCTGCTGAAATCAGTTAGTAGCGGTAGTAGTCAGGTTTGTAGGGCCCTTCAACCGGTACACCGATATAATCCGCCTGTTCCTTGCTCATGGTGGTGAGATGGACTCCGATTTTATCAAGATGCAGTCTGGCCACCTTCTCATCAAGATGTTTGGGGAGAAAATAGACTTTGTTTTCATAGGCTGAAGAGTTCTGCCATAACTCCATCTGGGCAAGAACCTGATTGGTAAAAGAGTTACTCATAACAAAACTCGGATGGCCCGTTGCGCAGCCGAGGTTCACAAGCCTTCCTTCTGCCAGGACAATGATCTTTTTGCCATCGGGGAACACCACGTGATCCACCTGGGGTTTGATGTTTTCCCAGGGAAGGTCCTTGATTCCCGCTATGTCGATTTCAGAATCGAAATGACCAATATTACAGACAATGGCCTCGTCGGGCATCTGCTCCATGTGGGCTCTGGTGATAACATTGAGGTTTCCGGTGCAGGTAACGTAGATATTACCCACTGAGGCAATCTCGTCCATGGTGACCACCCTGTAGCCTTCCATGGATGCCTGGAGGGCGCAGATGGGATCCACTTCGGTCACATAGACGGTAGCACCCATGCCACGAAGCGCCTGGGCACAGCCCTTGCCTACGTCTCCGTATCCTACAACAACGGCATTTTTCCCGGCAATCATGACATCTGTTGCACGTTTAATACCATCGATCAGGGACTCACGGCAGCCGTAGAGGTTGTCGAATTTGGATTTGGTGACAGAGTCATTGACATTAAAGGAGGGACACATCAGCTTTCCGTCGCGTGCCATCTCGTTTAAGCGATGCACACCGGTGGTGGTCTCTTCAGAGATGCCTTTGATATCCTTCATCTCATCCTTGTATTTATCATGCATGATAAGTGTGAGGTCACCGCCATCATCAAGAATCATGTTGGGACGCCATCCGTCGGGACCGAAGATGGTCTGGTCAATGCACCACCAGAATTCCTCCTCGGATTCACCTTTCCAGGCAAAAGTCGGGATCCCGGCTTCTGCCATGGCAGCTGCAGCGTGATCCTGAGTGGAGAAAATGTTACAGGAAGACCAGCGGATTTCAGCGCCGAGATCCACCAGTGTTTCCATGAGTACGGCCGTCTGGATTGTCATGTGAAGACATCCGGCAATGCGGGCACCTTTTAATGGCTGGGAATCCTTGTACTCTTCACGCAGTGCCATGAGTCCCGGCATTTCAGTCTCTGCAATCTTCACTTCTTCTCTTCCCCATGCAGCCAGGGACATATCGGCAACTTTATAATCGCTCATCAGGTCTGTTTCCTTCTCTTGTTATCGTGTGTTTAGATTCCGGCGTCGCTTTTCAAAAGTTCTGCCTTATCGGTTCGCTCCCAGGTGAAATCGTCGAGCTCACGGCCGAAATGACCGTAGGCGGCGGTTGCCTGATAAATGGGTCGGAGCAGGTTCAACTGTTGTACAATGGCTTTTGGGCGAAGATCGAAATTTCTGCCGATAAGCTCTATGATGGCGGCATCATCAATCTTTCCTGTTCCAAAACTGTTGACGTTGATGGATACCGGCTGGGATATTCCAATGGCATAGGCTATCTGTACTTCAATTTCTGAAGCAATTCCTGCGGCAACGAGGTTTTTTGCAACATAACGTCCCATGTAGGCGGATGATCTGTCAACCTTGGAAGGGTCCTTGCCTGAAAAGGCACCACCACCATGGGATCCTTTGCCGCCGTAGGTGTCTACTATGATTTTACGTCCGGTGAGGCCGCAGTCTCCAACGGGACCGCCGATGACAAAGCGTCCGGTGGGGTTGATGAAATATTTGGTGTTTTCATCGACCATGTCGGCAGGAAGGGTGGGTTTGATGATAAGTTCCATTACACCTTCTTCAAGATCTTCGTGGCTAACGGATTCGTCATGCTGAGTGGAGAGAACAACGGCCTCCACACGTTTTGGTTTGTTGTTTTCATACTCGATTGTAACCTGGCTTTTGGCGTCGGGCCGCAGCCATGGAAGTTTTCCTGATTTTCTCACATCAGCCTGACATTTTACCAGACGGTGGGAGTAGGTGATGGGCATGGGCATGAGGACTCGGGTTTCATCACAGGCATAGCCAAACATGAGTCCCTGGTCACCGGCTCCCTGGTTAAGATCCATACCGCTTCCCTCATCAACACCCATGGCAATATCAGTGGACTGTTTATCAATGGAGGTAAGAACGGCGCAGGACTGCCAGTCAAAACCCATGTCTGAAGAGTTGTAGCCAATGGATTTGATTGTCTGCCTTACAACCTCTGGCATGTCAACCCAGGCACTGGTGGTGATTTCACCTGCAATAACGGCCATACCGGTGGTGACCATGGTTTCACAGGCGACACGGCCTGCAGGGTCCTGGGTGAGGATGGAATCGAGAATGGCGTCGGATATCTGATCTGCAACTTTATCTGGGTGTCCCTCTGAAACAGATTCAGAAGTGAACATATGATTGGACATGAAAGTTCTCCGTTAATTGAACAGGTTATAAACAGCGATGAAAATAGTTGAAGAATATGATAATCTTTAGAATTCATGCTGAAAAATATATTGGGAAACTTACAATATGACGCTGAAATGCACGGTTGTCAAGGATAAACACCCTCTTCGGCGAGGTGCCTGTTTAAAAGCAGATTGCTGAATTTTTCAGAGTGATTACTTTAGAGAGAAACTTCAGTCAGGCGCACTGGAAAACCGGTAGAAGTGACTTAAATTGCAGGAGCATAAGAGTATGTCCATTGAAGAAGCCAGGGAAGTTCTGGCCATCGAGGAACAGGGGCTTTCCGCTGTGCGGGAACGGATTGGAGAAGAGTTTAACCGTGCGGTTGAAACAATTCTTTCCTGTCCAAGCAGGCTGGTTATAACAGGTATTGGTAAATCCGGAATAATAGGGCAGAAGATATCTGCAACACTCAACTCAACGGGCACTCCTTCATTTTTCCTCCATCCGGTGGAGGCAATGCACGGCGACCTTGGAATGGTCATTGCCTCCGATGTGGTTATTGCCATATCCTATTCGGGCGAGACAACTGAACTTAACGGCCTGCTGGTGAGTTTAAAAAAACGTGGTACAGCGATAATCGCCATGACCGGCGGCAGTGAGTCCACACTGGCCCGTGCCAGTGATATCGTCCTTGATATCAAGGTTCCCATGGAGGCATGTCCCCTTGGGCTGGCACCAACTGCCAGCACCACGGCGACCCTTGCCATGGGAGATGCTCTTGCTGTTGTACTGTTGCGAAAGAAACGCTTTCAGGCCGAGGATTTCCGTGAGAATCATCCGGGCGGCAGTCTTGGAGAGAGGCTGAAGGTGAATGTCAGTGAGGTGATGCTTAAAGGTGATGCCGTTCCCAGTGTGAAGAATGGCACCACTGTGGCAGAGGCCGTCGCCGTACTGAACAGGGAAAACATAGGTGCCGTTCTTATTGTGGACGAGTCGCAAAAGGTCCAGGGCATTATTACTGATGGAGATGTGAGGCGCGCCGTTGCAGAAGGCTGTCGCCTGGAGACTGTGAATGTTGATGACCTGATGACTGCAACTCCCGTCACCATCAGGGATACAATGCAGGCAGTTGATGCCTTGAGTATAATGCAGCAGCATGAGATAACGATACTTCCAATCGTTGGTGGCGAAGAGGAGATGATAGGTATTCTGCATCTTCACGATCTTCTGGGTAAAGGTGAATTCAGGTTTCTGGTGTGAGGGAAAAATATGTGTCAGATGAGTGTACTGGTCCGTGGATCAGATGATGATGAGCTGGTGATGGAGAGCGTTACCCGGCTTGATGTCAAAGATGGCGGAATTGAGGTTGCCACCTTTTTTGAAGAACCAAAATTTGTGGCTGATGTAACTGTACAATCCATCGATTTTCTTGGTGGAAAGGTGTATCTGGAAAAGAAAAAAAAGGAGTGCCAGGGCAAATGAATGAGGTGGAAAAACTACGGGTGTTGCTGCCGCACTGGATTGAGCATAACCAGGGGCATGCAGAGGAGTGCAGGAAATGGGCGGATCAGCTTGATGATGAAAATGTGTCTTCAAGTCTGAAGGGTGCTCTGGAGGCTATGGAGCAGGTGACCCGGCAGCTGCAGGATGCACTCGACAAGGCTGGTGGACCGATGGACGACAAGGCCCATGGCCATCATCATCACCATCATCACTGAGAGAAGAGCTATTCTCTCAGTGCAGGGCAGTTGAAGAATAGCCGGGAGAGGTTTTTCCCGGCTATTCTTCTGTGTAAAAGCTCCAGCTTTTGGTGGCAGGTGAGTAGAGATAATCCATCTGAAGCCGGAGTGGGCGTCCTCCGGCGGTTTCGGTGCATTGCATCCGGAAGAGGATTTTGTCACCGATATTCTTCAGATATTCTACTTTGGGCGCACTGAGCACAGAACGGGTGGCCGCCGGATAGTGCTTGCGGAAGAGTTTCTCAAAGTTCTCCGTCAGGTAGTTCGACTGCTCCACCAGCAGGGCCTCTTTTTCTGCATCCTTGATCTGCGAGGCGATCTCCTGAAGGATGGTCTTGAATTCCTTCATCTCGGCGAACTGGCTCGAATTGATTGATTGCTGGATATTCTTCAGTTTCTCTATGGCTGCCGGATATTTCTCAGATTTAAGATACTTTGCGACATCCTGCTTGTCTTTGATAATGGATGCGTAGAGCATGATCCGTGACAGTTTAACCCGGCTTTCCCTGGTGTTGATTTTACTCAGCAGCTTGGAATTTTCCTCCAGGAGAAGAATCGCCTTTTCATACTGTTCAATAACATCATCCCACTGAGCCGCCGCAAAGGCCTTTTTCCCCTTCTCGATGGTCATGTAGATCTTCGTTTTTGCAATATTTTCGTGGAGGCTGGCGATGGTGTCAGACTCTGCAAGGTCCAGTTTTTTGACAAGATCCAGGGCGAGCTGGTAGTTTGTTAAAGCACCGCTCCAGTCACCATTGTTAAAGGCTTTATGGCCCTGATCCCGGAGTGTATTGAACTTTGACTGATTGGAGAGCAGTTCAAGCTGTGTAATATCCTCGGCAAGGACATTCGGGTTGGACTTGGCAAGCTTCAGGGCCTTTCCAAACTGCTCGTTGGCACCTTCCCAGTCAGATGTTGCAAGGTATCGTTCACCGGCAAGCATGATGCTGTTGAATTGAGCCCGAGGCAGCTTCTGGCGAACTTCAGCCAGAAGCGGTGCATCTATGAGAGTTGTCTTTTCGGCAATATTCAGGGCCTTGGTGTAGCTGTTCACAGCCTCACTCCAGAGTTCCTTTTTGTAGAAGGAATCTCCGTTCTTTTTGGCATTCTGAAAGGCCAGCAGCAGTTCTTTGGTTGACTTGGTGACGTACTTGCCATTCACCAGGGTCTTTCCGGCAAGTCCCTGGCGAAGTTTCGGAGATGCAAGGAGGAGACGGATCTCCCGGGAGAGTTTCTCCTTCTCGTTCTGTTTTACCATTCGCACTTCAGCGGTCAGGCTGAGTGCCTCGTCGCATTTTTTCTGGGCACCCTGGAAATCGTTGTCATTGAGCAGTGTCTGGCATTCAGTAAACTTTTTCTGCGCCATGTTCAGGTTTGAACCCAGAGAAAAATAGGTGAAGACCAGAGTTGCCAGGAGTGCTACGCTACCAAGTCCCAGGGCAATGAGGAGCCACTTTTTACTCACGGCCTTGGTTTCTTCAAAAAATGTCCTTTTGCCGGGAGCGGGTGGAGCTGTTTCCTCTTCCTGCTCTGCAGATTCTTCCTCGCTGCTGTCAGTACTGCCGGGGAGCCAGTCACCAAGGAGGTCAAAGGCCTGCTGGACGCGTTCCAGAGATTCCTGGAGCATGGGGTAGTCAGAGACCAGTTTTTCAATGGATTTGTATTTCTCCATTGCCTCCTTCTGTTTTCCCTCATGTTCAAGAGTGTTTGCCTCACTGAACAGGGCCATGGCCTGATCCATGGCAGTCTGGATCTGCTGCTCAAGCTCTGCCCGTCCCTCAAATTCTTCGCTGATGGTCTGCAGTTCTCTGGACAGGGCCTGAAATCGTTTCTGTTTTGCAATGATGCGCAGCCGGTCAACATCGATTCCATTTTGCGGGAGAGGCTCATCCTCAAGGGTGAATGTATCACCGAAGTCATTGTCATCAAGGGTATCAATACTGTCAAGTTCTATCGGCTTTTCAACATACGGAATGTCTGCAGGCGGCAGCTCTGCCTCAAAATCGATGGTATCAAAGGGAAGTTGATCGCCATTATTTCTGTACCACTCTGCAGCTTCTTCGTTAAAGGCATTGTTGCTGGAGTAGATCTCTCCAGCGATCATCTTCCCGATATGGAGAATAAGGGTCACGATGGATTTGTCAGACTCCCATATATCACCGATACAGATGGCTGATGAATCAAAGTCGGGGTGGAATGTCGGACTTTCCGGCAGGCAGTTCGGGGGGAAGTGAGGGAACCCAAATGGCAGTGAGATGGAAACAGTATGGTTGTCGCAGCTGTAGATATCTCCTTCGCTTTCTTTGCAGAGGCCCTTAATATCGTAAGTAACTGTGTATTGTTCAGGTGGATTACCCTCCCCCGCGGTGACGGTGATGCGGGGGATATTGGTAAAATATTCAGTTACTTCTTTGAATACAGAGTCGAGTTGATTGCTGGTTTTATTCATAGCAGAATAGAGCCTAAAGGAAGGGGCAGGCATGCCTGCCGGTCCGGGAATCGTTATTATTTTAATATATTAAATATGATAGATATTGCAAGTATAGCAGTAACTTCTGGTAAAACAAAAATATTTGTTACAATAATAAAAAAAATATTTTTTTATCATCAAGACAGTGTGTCTGTGGTAACGTGAAGAGTGATGAAGAATTTACAATTACATTTTAAAATAATCGCAGACAACAACTGTCCTCTTTACGATAAAGGCGAATTGCTGGCACTTTCCGAGAAGGCTCTTTCCTGTCCGGAAAATAAGGCAACATGTCTGATTCTTGTGCGGGAGATGACCAATATTCTGTTTGGTCTCCTCGACTCCGGACCTGATCTTGAGAAGATTGAGGATACAACCTACAGTTGCAGCGGCTGCACCGGGCTCATCAAGTTTAAACGGATTTCAGCGGAAGATGCCCGACAGGCGGGAAATCAGACAGAGCTTCCCCTTGATCCGGATGCCGAGGCTCTGCTGGCCGAAATACAGGATTTTCCTCTTATTCAGGCGGTCCCGGATTCGCAGCTCTGCAGGGTTGTTCGCTCCTTTCGCAGGGAGCGTCTTCCTGCCAATACCACTTTTATCAGCAAGGGACAGAACTGTCTCTATCTCTATCTTATTCTGTCTGGAGATATCGTGGTCTCCGATTCATCACTGGTCATTGCAAGCCTGGGTCCTGGAGATATCTGCGGTGAGATGAGTTATCTCGGTGGAGATGTTGCCGGTGCAGATGTGCGGACAGTAACGGAGTCGGAGGTGCTCTCCGTTTCAGGTGATGCCTTCAGCAAACTTCTTGATCGTATTCCGGAACTGCAGCTTTTTATGGCAAAAATCCTGGTACAGCGCCTCACCCAGTCCAATGCCAGCCACTTTGATACCTTTGACGCCTGTATGAGCGGCTGGATTCGTGAGATGCCGCCCGCAGAACTTTTCCAGATCTTCCATATGAACCAGAAAACCGGTGTCCTTGCCATGGATCTGCCCCAGGGTGAGGCCAAAGTTTCCTTTCGTGAAGGCTGTGTCATCAATGCCCAGTACAGAGACAAATCCAACCAGGCAGCTATCTTTGCCATGCTTAAAGAAAAGGAGGGGCGCTACACCTTTACAACGGGTCTCTCTCCGGAAGAGATGAAGGCCGCTGAGATCGGCGACTTCATGATGCTCCTCATGGAGGGCATCAAACGGGTGGATGAATCCGGGGAAGAGGGGTGATTCCCTTCCAGGACTGCTACCTGTCCCGGAAGGGTGGCAGGTCCAGGATCTCCATAAAACTGTTCACATGGTATTCAGCGGCAAGTGCTGTATTTCTGAATGCGATAAGCCGCATGCCGCATCTCTCGGAATGTTCCCTGTCAATGATGGAATCTCCAATGTAGATGGCTTCATC
Source organism: Desulfobulbaceae bacterium (assembly GCA_027067035.1). Taxonomy (GTDB): domain Bacteria; phylum Desulfobacterota; class Desulfobulbia; order Desulfobulbales; family Desulfocapsaceae; genus Desulfocapsa. The sequence continues at coordinate 3,256 of JAMOMO010000181.1, read as the reverse complement.
AACGGTACAGCTGCAGTGTTCCAGAATTTCAAGGAGCGCATCCGGAGCAGGTTTGGGCCTTTTTGCGTTTTCAGCGGTCATCACCTTGACAAAGTAGTCCTTGAGTTTGAATATCTCAAGGATCGGCTCCATGGTGTTGGTACGATTGGTGGAAACGGCTAGCTGGTAGCGAGGCCTGCAGATATCGAGAAATTGAATCAGGTCCTCTTCCATTTTCATGAATTTCAAAAACGGTGCATAGCCGGTCTCTTCACGAAAACGATCAACCGCAGCAAGGTCCTGATCCGGATAGTGGCGGAAGATGTGAGCAACAGACTCTGTCACATTGTGAATGTGAACATACTCCAGTTCCTCATCGTCCATTGCCGGATAACCGAAGTGCTGCAGCAGGTGATTGTAATAGGTCCGGTTTGCAGATTTGGAGTCAAACATCACTCCGTCACAGTCGAAAATTACGAGTTTCAGGGTCATTGGGTAAAGAGTATTTTCTGGAGCCATTGAATGCCGAAGAGGAGCAGCTGTTCATCTGTTTTGAGGGCATCTTTGCGGGCAGGGTACTCATCCTGTTCCGGGAGACTGCCAATATCCAGCTGCATGCGGAAGCTGTCAAGGTCGTACAGCGCCAGTACAAAGTATTCCGTCTGCTCACTGCTGAGCTGCATTCCGCTTCTGATCTGTTCGTGTTGCAGAAGGCTTGCCACCTGGTCGTTGAAGTAATTGTAGTCCTGCAGTCCCTGCCCCTCACTGTATCTGCCGGCTGTCTGTTCCACATCTTCCTGAAAACCGTTGCAGTGTGATTCCCGCAGGAGAACAAAAAACTCCTGCATGGAGTTGTCCTGCTGGCGGATGGCAGCCCTTCCCATGGGGTAGGCCCGGCAGGCTCCGGGGCGACCCTGGTAGACGGTACAGCCGTCTTTGGAAACAAAGACGCAGGAGGCCTGACCATCATCCACCATGGTGAGGTAGAAACGTGGAAAGGCGTCTTCGGGCTCCTGTTCGCGGATTACGTAACTGTCGAGAAATGTACTGGAATCAAGATTTTTCTCACGTTTAAGCCGCAGTATATCATATGGAGTAAGGGCAAGTTCCAGCTGACGGCAGCAGTCGGTGAAACAGTCCACAGCGGGGTGACAGGAGAATTGAAATGGATCATCCTCCTCAATGCGGCTGACGTTTTTAGGGAGTTGGACCTCTTCCATGGCCTCAGCTTTTCTTTGCAGGCCACAGGCTGAGCAGGGGGCTGGCAATGAAGATTGATGAGTAGGTACCGACCAGAACACCAAGAAGCAGCGCAAGGGAGAAGTTGTGGATCACGGAACCGCCGAAGAAAAACAGTGCCAGAAGAGTCATGGCCGTAGTCAGAGAGGTGACACATGTTCTGCCCATCACCTCATTGATACTGCGATTAATCTGTTGCAGCAGGGAATGATCTTCTGACTTGATCATATTTTCGCGAATTCGGTCAAAGATAACAACAGAGTCATTGAGCGAGTATCCGGCAAGGGTCAGCAGGGCCGTGACGATGAGCAGGGTGATTTCAACATCAAGGAGCCAGCAGATACCAAGCACCACAATGACATCGTGGAAGGTGGCAATGGCCGCTGCCAGGCCGAAACGGATATCAAAACGCATGGCCAGATAGATAATAACCCCCAGAAGTGAGATGAAAATTGCCTGGATGGCCTTGTTTCGCAGTACCGCACTGACCGATGAGCCGATTTCCGACTGGCTTTCAAGGGTGAAACCTTTTTCAGGCATCTTGGTGGCAAGCAGTGTTGTGATCTGCTCACTGAGGTCACCAACCACCTCTTCTGATTTCTTTATCTTCACAATCAGGCGATGTTCGCCTTCAACTTCCTGAAGATTGGCGTTTTTGAAGCCATTGTCACCAAAGACGGATCGTACTTCATCCATGGTGAAGTCTGCGGTTGCCTTGTACTGCAGCAGCGAGCCACCGGAAAAATCAACACCCATGTTGGCCTTGCCGCGGGCAATCTGGATAAAGGCCACCAGGCCGATCAGTACCAGGACTCCGGAGATGGCAAAGGTGATCTTTCTGATTTTCATAAAGTCAAGGTTCGGCTTCTTCACAAACTGCATGAAGTTGAGCTTTTTCATGGACTTGAATGAGTAGAGAGTGTCAAACATCAGGCGTGAACAGAAAAGAGCGGTGAAGAGGTTGAAAATGATACCCAGCGACAGGGTGATGGCAAAGCCTTTGATGGGCCCTGTTCCAAACATGAACAGTGCCATGGCGGTGATCAGAGTTGTTACCTGGGAATCGACAATGGTCCAGAAGGCCTTGCCAAAACCTCCATCCACACTGGATTTAACAGATTTTCCAAGATCATACTCTTCCCGCATTCGTTCAAAGATGAGTACATTGGCATCCACGGCCATTCCTATGGAGAGGATGATACCTGCAATACCCGGCAGGGTGAGGGTGGCGTTTAAAATGGCCAGCCCTGTGAAAAGAAAGAGGATGTTTAAGATAAGGGCTATGTTGGCGATAATACCGGAAAGTCGGTAGTAGATGGCCATAAAGACCAGAACGATGAGGGCTCCGAAGATACCCGATGTCATCCCCTTTTTGATGGAGTCCTGTCCAAGGCTTGCTCCAACGGTCATGTTCTGGATGATATCGACCGGAGCAGGGAGTGCACCGACACGGAGGACAATGGCGAGATCCGCAGCATCCTCATGGGTGAAACTGCCGCTGATCTGGGCAGATCCGCCAAGGATTTTTTCGCGGATAACAGGAGCGGAGCGAACCACGTCATCAAGGACAATGGCCATTCGTTTACCCACGTTTTCCTCGGTAAGTTTTGCAAATACCCGGCCGCCCTTGGATGTGAAATCAAGGGAAACATAGGGTTCGTTGAACTGGTTGGAGATTCTGACCTGGGCATTCTTGACCATCTCTCCTGTCATCAGGATGCGGTTGTCAAGAAGAATGGGGCGGATGATTTCCTTGCCGGTCTGGCTGTCTGTGTCCTTTTCAATATAGATCCTGGTGTTTTCCGGGAGTCTGTTCTGCAGGGCACGGTTCAGTTTGGCAAGCTCTTCATGGCTGGCCCAGTTTCCGTTCCACTGTCCGGCGACGCGTGCCTCTTCTGCAAGCTGACCGATGTTGATCCCGGCCGCATCGGCCACCCGTTTGAATTCAAGCTGTGCCGTGTCGCCGAGGAGTTTCAGGGCACGTTTGGGGTCTTTGACGCCGGGCAGCTGGACCACAATCTCAGACTCGCCCTGGCGG
>JAMOMO010000180.1 GCA_027067035.1 Desulfobulbaceae bacterium | reverse complement strand
CGATTCAGCAGGGCTCTGCCCCTGATTATTGAGGACATTTGAGCCCGTTGCAAGCAGGTCATGATCCGTGAGCTCCACACGACTCTCACCGGGGTGACACTGTGAACAGAGCTCTGGTGAAGGTTTATTGGGAAATCGGAGAAACTTATCACCTGCTCCAGGCTTTCCATCGGCCATCAGCTTCCGTCCCCGGTGAGGATCATGGCAGGTGGGGCAGGAGAGGAACCCCTTTTCAAGGGGAACCCGTCTGCCTTCCATATCAAAAACCGGAAGATCAGGATCCATGCCCTTGTCGTTCATCGCCACATTATAAGGATGGGAAAAATCACTCAGCACCTTTTTCCGGGCCAGGCCATCCTTATTATGACAACTGAGACAGAGATCAACTATTTTATACCCGGATGAAACAGCAGGCATTTTCCGGCCCCACAACACGGCCTCTCTGGATCCGTGAACCAGGTGACACGCTCCGCAGACTCCGGATTCAGATGGGGTTTTCCCCTTCAGGTTCACGGAATCCGGTGCCGTGATCCGCAGATCATGCACCGTACCCAGTAATTCTTTCTTATCCACATGACAGTCAAGACAGAGGTGCCCTCCCTCCTGAGCACTGTCAATGAGAAATTTCTCATTGGGCGCCCCATGCACCCGGTGACAGCTCTGACAGATCACCTGATTTTTCTTCACCCCCTGAAGTGCCCCCAGCTCTCGGAACTCATCCGAAAACGCAAGTTTGGTGGAATCTATGGGATGATTCCCATTGGCAGGTCCACCATCCTTATCCTTATGACAGAGACGGCACATACCGGAATCCTCGTTTGCAGCACGGATGAAAATAGTCTTGTCCATTCCCATTTCACTGGGTACCCCGTGCGCCGTATGGCAGGTGGCACATTGCATAAAGCCGTTTTCATCAAGGGGGAAGATCTCCGGGATCTCCATATCAGGAGGCGGAGCTTTGTTAATAGGATGATGACTGTCGTTATAGACTCTGGCACGGGAATCAACCACACTGCCATCATGGCAGGAATAGCATATCTCAGCCTCGGCAACCACTTTTTCGGCCTGATAGGGGACAAGATCCGAAGCCTTGCCATCAATGAAAAAAGTGTCAATCCAGCGATAGTGACAGAGGGCGCACTCCTTTGCAGAACTGGGGTTGCTTGGTGCGCTGACCGCAGCAAAACTGCCCGGGACAGATACAAGAAGAAAAAGAGTAATGCAGATGGGTAAACCAACAAACTGTCTCATACACTCAATCCGGCTTTGAACTCCTGGAACCTGGAAATCAGGAAGATACGTACTGCCTCATTGCCTCTATTACGGTCACAAGCTTTAGACATCATTCCGTGTCCCTGTCAATCTGGAAAACCGAGACACGCTCTTTAAACATTTCAACCACATACAAACGATTTTTCCCATCGACAAAAAGACCGACAGGCGTGGTGAAACGATGCAGCTCACCCTTTACGGTATCTCCGATGACGGAATGAAAAACGCCCTCATCAAAGACCTGAATGACCCCCATATACGAGTCACTCACGTAGACCAGGCCCGAGGCATCCACAGCAACTCCCTTGGGTCTGAAAAACTGACCCTTTTCAACACCCCAGTCACCGATAAAGCGGACAAATTTTCCGGTATCAGTCATCTCCTGCACCCTGGTGTTGATCACATCAACCACATACAGGTACTTATCATTATACTTTGAAATCATGAAGGGATAGCGAAACTCCATCCGCTCTATTCCAGCCTGTCCGAAGACCTCGAGGGGAAGCCGTGTTTTCAGATCATAGGTCAGGATACAGTGATTTTCATTATCCACCACAAAGGCCTTTGTTCCCGCACTGTCCACAGCAACATCGGTGGGATCACTTTTTTTCCCCTTAAACAGCTCCACGTGTATCTCGTTCAAAAAACTCCCGTCCGGCAGGAAAATCTGAATCCTGCTGTTTCCACTGTCAGCAATGTAGAGTTTGCCCGCCGCATCGATATCAATGCCCAGGGGATAATTAAACTGGCCCGGGCCATCACCGCTTTCCCCAAAGGAAAACAGAAAGGCCCCGCCGGAATCAAAAACCTTTATGGCGTAATTGACGCCATCCACCACGTATATGGAACCATCCGGCCCCACCGCAACATCACTTGGCTGACGAAAATTATGTTCAATATCAAACAGATGACTAACAGAACTCAGTTCAACTGCATAAACAGGCGCCGCTGCAGAGAGCAGTACTCCGAGGAACACCAACCCCCTCCTGATACCATCACACATCACCCTGCCCCCCGATAAAAAAAAGCGAGTCCAGCTCAGCTATTCACATTCCGATCACCGGACATACCCGGTTCCGGGGACAGTACATCTCTGTACCGTCCCCGGTGAAACAAAAACACCGGGCCTCCTTCTGCTACTCCGCCTCCGTGCCACCTGCTGCGGCATCATGGGAAGCTTCTTCTGCATCGGAAGCAGGCTGCTGGTGAACAGGAACCACAGGAAGCACCTGCTGAACCGCTTCCTGCTGCCTGTCATCCCCCACACCGGGGTGAAGCATCTTCGGCATATAAAACTTTGTATAGTTCTTGATCATGCCGACCACCTCCGTACTGGTGATGGAGTCAACACGCCTCTTTGAGTACCCGAGATTCTCAAGGGGCAACATGGGATTTTCCCTGGAGTGACACTCTTCACACATCACAGGTTTTTTGCTGACAACCCCGTGGATCAGCTTTTTGGCCTTGGAACGCTGGCCTTCGGTGAGATCCTTCTCATTGAGTCGATACTGGGCAACGAATTCAATCTTCTCCTTGCTGTCAATGCGAACCAGTGAGTCATTCTCAAGTACAAAGGGAATGATTTTGGCCTTATAGGTCCCGGGAGGAGCTCCGTTCACAGGACTGGAGATAATTTCTCCGGTCTCACGGTCATACCACTGGTAAACGCCGGTGGCCATCTCCCCTTCCGGTCTTGAATGACAGGTCTGGCACCCGATGAAGAATGCATGCATATTCAAAAAAGCCCGCATATCCTTTGTCACATTATCATGGGGCATGTCGCCATGACAGGAACTGCAGTAGGAATACTTGTCCGGTCCCACATCGAAACCGATATGATGAAAATGTCCTTTAATGTACTGCTGTTCAAGGACCCGGTAGCCAAGGTAATTCTTGACCCTTTTTTCACTCTTGAGAATCATCTGCTCAAAAGACTGCTTGTCTTTTTTCTGCTCAGCCAGAGCCTCTTCACTATGCTCCACGTTTGCAGCATGCCGCTGATGGTACTCATGGATCAGGTGGGCGAAGGTGAGATTCCAGATAATCACCCCGAAATAGGTCACCAGTGCCATAAAGGAAAGTATGTAGATTTTTGTCAGGAATGTCTTCATGCTGCTGTCCCCCCTTCCTTGGCAAGTTCATCTGAGGCCTCAAGCTCTGACACAGTATCAGAAGAGGTGTCCCCGTCATCATCTTTTGAGGAATAATCTGAACAGCTCGGTGCATGTCCGCCGCCATGGGGAGGCAGAATTTCCTTTTCATAGCCCTCTTCCTTCATCACCTTCACATAATAATCGTAGTGTTCCTCCCGCATCAGTTCCTCATTGAGGTACCCTGTCAGGAAAACTGTTCCCATGGGAAACACAGAGGTGGAGAAATGCACATTATACCAGTGCCAGATGAAGAGAAAGAGGCCGGCAAGCAGGGCCTCATCACTGTGGGCAATCAACAGAAAATTAATCACTTCACCGGGAATTATCTGTGTAAACAGCTCCTTGTTCCAGATGATAACTCCGGAGGCACCAATGATAAACATACCCCAGAAGGGTGCCCAGTAATCAAATTTCTCCTTCCAGGTATACTCATCGCCATTGGGTCGGACATTGGTGAAATAAAAGAGATATTTCATCAGATCAATGATATCCCTGAGGTCTTTCTTATTGGGGACCATGGGGAGTTTGAGGATTCTCATGAGAAACGCCTTTGTGCTGTACGTTCCCTCCCTTTTCATGGGCAGATAGTGGTTCTTGTATATTACCTTTGCGATCCAGAACAGGTGATAACCAAAGAGCAGGAGCATAATGGCCCCCGTCACCTTATGAACCGTCGGGGCCATGGTTATGCCGCCAAACATGGAGTAGAGATAAGGGGCCCAGGAGGCATCACTGAATTTAAGCGGCATGCCGCTCAACACCAGAATAACAACCGTACCCGCAAGAAAGATATGCTGGATCCTGAGATCCATATCAAATCTGAAAAAATATTTTTCACCATTTATTATTTTGATTCGAGGATATTTTGCCATGACGTCTATTTCCTCCTTCTAAAGGTGGCATTCGGGAACAAACGCCGCAGCAGATCAAGGAACAGAATAAGCATCAGCGGCAACAGAGTTCCTCCCGTAAGAATGTAAAAGAACGTTGTGAACCAGTAAACCACAGGACTTTGATCCCTGTTAAACACGGGATGCACCTGATAGTTGGCAAACTGGACAGAAGCATTGGGATGACAATCGACCGAGTTACAGATGGCTCCCCTGTTGTTGGGATGGGTCGAAGAGCGGGGATCGTCATTTCCATACATCTGATGCACAGATTTTCCTTTTACAACATGGCAGTCAAGACAATCGGGAATGGTTTCAGAAAGCAGGTTGGCAGCCTTTCCATGGAATGTTTCCTCGTAGGAAGAGCCTGCCATCACAGTCAGTCCGTGACGCTTCACAAGCTCTTTATCATCGTGGCATTTGCCACAGGCCTCAGCAATATTCAGCGGGCTGCGGCTCTTGTGAAGGCGGGTGGTGATATGATTATAAAACCTGAATATAAAATCTTCTTTTTCATGGCAGACCCGACACCTTCCCATGGCATCTTCAGCAATACCTGGACGCACCTTTTTCACAAAGGCCAGCGGTCTGAAAAGCGGATTGTCGTGACAATCCTTGCAGGTCGGCATATCTTCACTGAATTTTTTCAGTTTTCCATCTTCATCAACTTTACTGTGTACTGATTCATCTATGAATTTTTTTACAGACTTGTGAGAGAATTTCTGCTCACTGGTGGGCTCGATGATGTGACAAACGGTGAGACAGTCAACAGACTTTGCAGGTTCATGGGGGATCTTGGTAATATCGGTATGACATCCCTCGCATTTAACCTTGGAATGAACACTCTTATTGAAAATTTCCTCATTAACAAACATCAGCTTCATTTTGCCGTTTTTATCAATACGGCTTAAACCTGGATACTTATGACACAACAGACAATTTCCCATGTCTGCGGCAAAGACCCATCCAGGCAGTAAACAAAGGGCAATAAGTAAAGCCCTGAAAGACCACTGCGGTCTCTTTATTAGATGCGACAACATTTCCCTCCCCCTTTTCTGTTAGTTATTACGATGACATGCGAGACAGATTTTGTCTCCATTCTTTGACACTCGTAATCGTCCTGCTTCGCCGGCTCCTCCTGCACCCGCCTTTCCCTGTTGAATGACACCACGTTCATGCGGATTATGACAGGTAACACACGTTATCTTCCCCTGTGCATCCAGTGGCATAATGATTCCAAGCTTCCGCTCGGACCTTCGTATATTTTTCAGTATTCTCGGTGGTGGTTTCCTGAGATGATTGGCATTGATGGGATGGAGTTTCACCTGCTTGAAGTGACAGCGGTAGCAGAGCACATCAAGTTTCCCGATGGGGGCAACAAGTTCCTCTAGCCCCTGACGGGGATCAAGGGTTGCCCGGTTCACATCCGGAAGTCTTTTGTGACAATAGAGGCATTTTTCCTCTCTGATGGAACCGTCCTGATCAATCTGATTATGAGGATCCATCATCCTGTACCTTGCCTCGTTGTGACATCTGAAGCAGATCGCTGTCCGGGATGGGCGGGGATTAACCCGCAGAAAGGAACGGTTGAACTTTTTAACACTGTTGTCAGCCTGACACTGCAGTGACATCACATGACAGGTGGCACAGGTTATTTTGCCGTTTTTGAGAGGAAAATCCGCAGGAATTTTTTTCCTCTTCTCCGGGGGCAATGAGATTCCCACGGGATGGGTATATGTTTCGGGGGTATAGTTATGACAACGACAGGTCTGCGTATAGTTGTCAAAGCGAAGCCTGGGATACTGCCCGTCGTCTGCCGCCAAATGGCATTCGCTGCAGTAGTATTTATTAAAGTGGATATTTGTTGTCGCACTGACATCGGGATTCACGAAAACCAGTTGCCGGCCATCGGACTCCTCCGCATGACCCTGGCTGCTGGACAGCAGCAAAAGAAACAGAGCAAAACAAAGAGTAGGAACTGAAGCTATTCTGTCTACCATAAAACCCCTTGCTGAGTTAGTTACGTAAACATACTGATTCCACTACAGATCGTGTTCGACGGGGCCGTAAAGAGATCTCCTTCTGCCCGCTGTATTCATGAATTAATGACTGTTTTTTCTTAAATCCTCTCCAGATAAAACCATGATTCCCACATCAAACTGTGGCATAACTGATATCCTGCATCAACAGAGCAGGTCTCTCCCGTCAATCCTTGCTGGAATGACAGACAAAACATCCGGTTCCTGCTGCAGCTCCGGCATTCCCGGCAATCATCGTGTCATAATCCCACCTGAGCATATCAGGATAGTTGCTGGCGTGAGCCATATGGCACGAAAGACACATAACCGCGTCACTGCCCGGAGTTACAACACTGCTGGAGACAGCAGGTACCGCGAGGCGGGCAACCGGTGCATTGATATTATAGACGGTATACGCCGCATACTCCCCGGTTACGGGCAGAGAAAGATCGGTTGGATGCCTGATGAAAGGAGATGCTGCAACAGCGCCGACCCCATCAGACTCAGTGGTGGTAAGGGTATGAAAATTTCCATGACAGGTTGCACAAAACTGGCTCATGGTTCCATCGGGAGGCTGGGTCAACCCGCCCGGCCCCTCATGGCACTTGACGGCAGGACTTGTACATCCCAGTTGAATGGGCGCCGGCAGGGCATAGTACTCATTGTGGTTGCTGCTGCTCGGATTTTCCTGCCAGTCAGGGCTTTCCAGGCCTTTGACAGCCATGAGAAACCTGTAGCTGTTTCCCGGTTCCGTGGCCTGAAGCAGCTGCCCGTCAACATTTTTGTGATGGGCGCCGGTCACCCCTTTTACCAGGTAGGTGGTATCCCCGCCGGAACCATAATGCCGGTATCCGTGGCAGCCATTGTTCCCGGCACAGGTAAGGGTGGTGGTATTCACCGTGTTTCCCAGGACATGGCTTGGACCACCCACATTGACAATTCCTCCGGGAGGAGCATAAAGTACGCTGTCCGTGCCCGTCAGGTCGGCTATGTTATGCCCCTTGCTGTCAGAGGCACCGCTTCCTGCCATACCGGTAATATACCCGAAATTTCCTGCTGCCAGCGAAACCGGGCTGCTGTGCATAACCTGTGGAATAACTGAACTTCCAACGGTCACAGTGGGAGAAGCACCACCCTGGGCATGGCAGCCAAAGCAGCTCGCCCGTGTCAGACTCTCATTGGGAGTAGTTGAATTGTCATAATTCATGGGAACATTGTTCTGGCTGTTATGCATGGTGTGACAATCGGCACAGTTCCCCTGCATCGTTGCTGCAAGTGATGACGCAAAAAAGATGCCGCAGAGCAGCAGAAGGCCAAGAACAGATAAAAACACAGGAACAGCTTTCCGGTCCTGTTTATTTACGGATACAGTCATATTTCTCTCTTACAGTGTGTCATAATAATACTCTTTGAGCTCACCCGGGCGGGCAGCTGCTTCAGCCGCGATTTTGAATAAAATATCTCAATCTGGCAACAGGTATCACAATATACCCGCTTCATCAATCCTTCCGTACATGACGACCCGGTTTTTTTCACTCAGCCGTACAGCAGCTTTGCCCTCCAGGCTGTCCGATGGACTGCAAAACGGGCAATTCACATTCATACTTATGTTTTTATACATAATTTTCTAGGAGCTTACCATAATTTGAACTCTTGCTAACGTGGTAAATTGTCGCACTATAGTGACGTGATAACGAATATTTACAAAAAATATCCCGTCAGACGTATTGTGAAACAGAGCCTCAAAAAGACGTAATCAACGAAACATCAAGAAGATGACACAGGACAGGAAGGGACTGGAAAAGCAGCTATAAAAGAATGCAATTGAAAAGTTAAATAAACACTATAAAATCAGATATCTAACACTTTTTTTGTTATTTTCACTCATCGCTCCGCCACTTCCGCACCAGCAGCGGGAGGCACATTGTACGACACCGTAGTACAATGTGAACAATCCGGCATTTACAAGATGAGCGGTGGACACTCCTGCAGGGTGGCGTTAATTCTGGGGCGGAAATTTATAGAGTTTTCTCTGCAGGGTCCTGCGATGGATGCCCAGTCGTTTGGCTGTTTCGGAAATATTGCCATTACAGTCTGACAGCACCCGGTTAATGTGCTCCCATTCTGTCCGGGCAAGGGATGGCGGAATGATATCTTCAGCTTCGATTTTGATATCAAGATCGGGTTCCTTTGAAAAAGCCTTCAGAATACCGCCCACGTCCACAGGCTTTGGAAGATAGCTGTAGGCCCCGAGACGAATGGCGTCAGTTGCCGTGGCAATACTGCCATAGCCCGTCAGCACCACAATCTTCATCTCCCGGTGAATTTTCAAACCGTCACGGACAACTTCCAGTCCCGATTTCCCGGGCATTTTCAGATCAACAACAGCCATGGATGGTCGGTGTTTCTCTATCATCACCATGGCCTCATCGTAATTACACGCCTGACAGACGGTAAAACCTCTTTTACTGAAGGCCTTGACAAGTCTTTCCCTGAAAAAATTCTCATCATCAACCAGCAGGATACTATCTGAGTCCGACATAGATTCTTTCCTTGGCAAAACTAATGGTTACTGTTGTCCCCACTGAAGGAGCTGAGGATATCTGCAGGGCTCCGCCAAAGCGGTTCGCAAGAGACTGTGCCAGATACAGCCCCAGCCCTGTACCCTTTCCTGGCGATTTAGTGGTATAAAACGGATCGCAGGCATGTTTCAAGGTTTTTTCATCCATCCCCTCCCCATGATCACGAATACTGAGAACAAACTGCGTCTTATTTTCCAGGCAGGAGAGGTAAATCTTCGCATCGGGCGGAGAGGCATCAAGACTGTTTTTCAGCAGTCCCCTGACAACCCTGCGCAGGCTCAGGACCGGCATGGTCAAAAGCTGGTCACTTACCTGGATATCAACATCAATACGTTTTTTCGTCTCTTCATCAAAGATAACAAGGGCATCGTCAATCAACTCCCGGATTGAAAAAGAGATTATCTCCTCACCCATATGTTCGCCGGCCCCGGCTGCCAGCTGATAGAGAAGTTCCTTACACCTGTTCACCTGATTACGAATCAGAAGAATATCATCGTACAGGTCTTCTTCTATTATACTGTTATCCTGCAAATCATGAAGTATTTCTCCAGATGCAATGGCGATTGTTGCAAGGGGTGTTGCAAGCTCATGGGTTGCACCGGCCGCAAAGGTGGCCAGGGCTTCGAGTTTCTCGCTTTTGGCCTTATACTCTTCAAGTGATTCATTGGCATCGAGCATCTTGTTGATGGATTTTGTCAGTCTGCCAAGATCATCATCCAGCAGGCTCTCCTGAACCCGCAGGCCATGATCAGAACTCCTCTCAATTTGATTAATTGCATGAATTATCGCCGTTAATCGTCGTGAGATAATTATATCGATGAAAAAGAAGAAAACCAAGCCAAATACAAAACTGATGAAAATGATGGCATAGAGAAGAAAAAAGATCGTCTTCTGACTCTGCTGATGCCCGCGCCTCTCAACACTGATTGCAAGGAGCAGCACCGCATTCCCGGAGAGATCGTCGAGAAAGGTGTAGCCTTTGACTATTTCATCAGAAAAAGCAGCTATGTGATATGGACTCTGTGAGGAGAGAAGCGCATACAGGGCATCCACGGCCTCAGGAGCAATGTTATGCACAGGATACAGATCCACCGACGTGAGGGTGAGTTCCTGAAGCTGGGCAATCCGTTCCGTATTCAGGATACGTCCCATAACCAGAATACCCCGAACGGGTCCTTTGCCATTGCTGTCAAGAATGGGCCTGATTGCAATGACAAGACAGCGGTTCCCGAACTGGATAATACCGCTCTTCCCGTTATTCTGAGACATGTATTCAAAAAAGTTCCTATGATTCACAATGGAATGAAGTAATTCCGGGTCCACATCCCTGGTCTGATTGCTCTTCTTGTCAAAGGCGACACCGAGGACCAGTTTCTCCTCAGTATTTAAAATCAGCAGCAGGTCTATATTGGCCCTGCTCTTCAGGGTATCCTTAACAATTCTGGATGCTATATATTCCTTATTGTGATCCTTCACAAAGGCATAGGTGTCATCACTGCTGGCCCACCCGTGAGCCAGGGTATCCAGTGCCCGGGTCTGGGATTTCAGGGTAATTTTCACCCGCTCAAGACTGTCAATGACCATTTCCCGCTCAAGCTGATCAAAGTTGTCATAAACAACAAAGGAGATCACAATATAGAAAATGACAATAAGACAGAGGGTAAGACAGAAGATGGTGACAAGGAATTTTTTTCTAATACTCATAAGTGAGAACAGGTGGTATTTTTTGCATCTTCACATGATGGCGGGGAAGATGGTGGCCGATGTTCTTTTTATACGAATAAAAAAAAAGGCTATCCCCGTTTGGGGACAGCCTTTGTACAACAGTTGCTTTCTAAAAAATATTACTTCTTTTTAGGATGGCAATTAGAGCACTTGGTCAGCTCTTTCTTTCCGGTTTCCTTATGGCAGCCTTTACAGTTTTTATGGGCAGCATCCTTGAAGGTCTGAAGACCTTTCGGCATTCCGGCAGCTTTGTTATGACAGGTCTCACATTTCTGAATCTTCATGCCATCGGTAAATGCAACCTGTTTTCCGTCGTCGCCCTTTGTATGATGACACTCACCACAGGCCAGTTTTTCCTGATGCTTGGCATGGGGGAAAACTGCTGGTTTTGGTTTTTTATTAGCGTCAACAGTTGCCTGCAGAGTCATCTCAGCGGGACCTTTATCGTTGGCAACAGCTACCAGTGCTGTTGTACAAAGAAATGCAAGTGCAACTCCGTAAACAAGAATCTTTTTCATGACTTTTTCTCCTTCCTTCTAATTAAATTAACGTTATTATGAATAAAAATTCACAGTGGTTTATATAGCTCGTTGCCTCTCACTTGTCAAGAGGTGGATGTTAGGAACAGGGGCCGAAAATCCTTCTAAATCCGCGTATCCAGACGGAAAGAACCCGTAAATATTCTTTTCACTGACACAACGTGGCCACACAGATAAAATAGACACATCATCATAGAATAACAGTATAAAATAATGGCCTTAACAACAGGGAAGCCGCAGGCGGGATTTTGACACCTTTCCCGTAACAAAGTAAAAAAAAATGCGACAACCGGTTTCATACCAGTCGTCGCATCCAGGAAGAAGAGATGGTTACTCTTTCAGGTCGAACAGAAAAACGTGCTTTTTCAGTTTTCTTTACATGGGTGGCTCAGGAACATCGTCACCATGACAGTCCATACAGTTCGGCTGGGCAGTAATGCCAAACTCCTTGGAAGCAGAATAGTCGGAAGTCGGTTCATATTTACCATCTTTCCAGTCATTCAACAGTTCCACCAGGCGATACGCTGTACTTGCCGCCACTCTGGCGCAACGATCTTTTCTCTCTTTACTCTTCAAGGGATGACCAGTTGCCTTCATCCAGCGGCCAACGGACAGATGGCAGAGAGGAGAATCACTCACAGTGGTTTTGGGAACTTCCTTCAATTTGGGCTTCTGAGGAACGTAAATCGGCAGATCCGCCTCGGAATACCACTCCATGATATCATTGACAATCTGATGCGCCACAGGACTTCCGGCGATACGGGGACCTATGATGACGTTGGCAACAATATTGGCACCGGCCGGTGATCCACAGATGGTGCCCCACCCTACCTGACCACCCTCAAGAAAGACAAAGGCGTCATTGGGAAAAGAGGTGTACGGCTCACCGATAGATTCACTCAACTGGCTGAACACACTGTTAATAACAGCACATCCACAGAAAACCCGATACCACTCATGGTAGGCAATTTCAGCGGTTTTGGCAGGATCAAGTTTCTTATAGGGCCATGGCCACTTTTCGGTGGGACCTCCTTTGGCCATTG
>JAMOMO010000179.1 GCA_027067035.1 Desulfobulbaceae bacterium | reverse complement strand
GGACAGATCTGATGCGGTGATCATCAGTCAGTAACCGTCCTTTCTGAATCCGGTGCGTGATGAATCACTGCCGCAGCGAGAACTCTTCAGCCTCCTGAATAATCTCTCTGTTTCTTGAAACAAGGGCACTGTTCCGACCTGCAAGATCTATGGATTTGGCAGCAAGGGACCGGGCCTGCTGGTAGTTTCGCTGCCCGAGTCTCACAACGGCCAGCTGAGACCAGAGGAATTCATCTTTGGGAGCAATACGAAGCCCCCTCTCTATGGTTTGTGAAGCAGCATCCAGTTCGCCGTCCTCAATCAACTGCCGGGCCTGTTTTCGTATCTTGACAACAACAGAATCCCGGGGCCGGGTATCGGGCAGTTCTCCCGACAGTCCTGACGGGACATCCGTCCGGGAATCATACTTCTGACGGTAGGGTGTCGGGCTGCGATACCCTGAACAGCCCTGTATCACCGCAAGACAGATAATTGCCAGAAAGAGCAACAGTACTTTATGTTTCATTGAAAAATTCTCAGCAGCTTTGCCATGGTTCCCTGGGGTACCTTCTCATACTGATCCCCATGTCCATTATCTCCCGGAGCGGATCCGGCACCGGAACCACAACGAATAACCGGCGGCAGAACACCGCCCCGAACATAGGGTAACAGTATTCCCTGATCACAGCGATCCGCATAGAGTTTCCTTCGGGCCGGATCGGAATAGTAGAAATCCACACTGTCGGGTGCCTGCAACTGCAGCGGGCCCGTCCGGATCCGGCCCATTACAGCTGCCCATACCCGCATGGCACCTGAGGCACCGGTAAGCTGTGTTGACCTGTTATCATCCCTTCCCACCCAGGCGACAGCCACATGGGTCCCGCTGAATCCGGCAAACCATGAATCCCGCAACTGGTCCGTGGTACCGGTCTTCCCTGCGACTTTAAGCGACAGGGGCAGCAGGGTCCGCAGCCTTTTGGCAGTCCCGCTCCGGCACACTTCCATAAGCCCATGGCTCAGACAGTACAGTGCCGCAGGGTCAGCCACCTGTTCCACCAGCAACGGATAACGATGGAGGAGCGCATTCTGGGTATCAGTCACCGCCAGGATAGTTCGCAACGGGGTCCTGTATCCTCCTGCCGCTATTGTCTGATAGATCTGCAGAACAGTCAGGGGCGGCAGCTCCACTGCACCAAGCAGCAGAGACGGGTAGGGAGTCAGTTTCTCTTCAACCCCCAGATTGTGCAGGGTGTTGACCACCGCCTCAACACCGACATCCATACCCAGCTGAACGGTTGCCACATTATAGGAATCAGCCAGTGCAGTCAACAGGGAAACAGCACCGTAAAACTCCCTGCTGTAATTCTGAGGCTCCCATATCCCTCCGCCCTGTATGGGCACGGCTATGGGTTCATCATACAGAGTGCTCAGGAGATTATACTTTTCAGGATGACTGAGGGCGGTGAGATATACGGCAGGCTTGATGATCGATCCCACAGGACGCCTCATGTCAAGTGCCCGGTTAAACCCGGCCCTCCGCGGATTCCGGCCACCCACCACAGCCAGGACCTCTCCCTGATCTGCAGAACAGAGGACAAAGACCCCCTGCAGCGAGCCCTTTTTCAGCTTTTTCTGCAGTTCAATATCAGAGAGAACCTTTTGCAGGGCCTCTTCCGCCCTGATCTGCACGACAGGGTCAAAGGTGGTGAAAACAGACAAGCCTTCACTCTGCAGATCCTCATCCCGGTAATCCCTTTTCAACTGCCGACGTACAAGTTGTACAAAGGCGGGATACCGTGTTATTCCTGAGGGAACTTCATCACTTACTCCCAGAGGTCTTTTCTCTAAACGCCGGACCTGTTCCATGGTGAGCAGTCCGGAATCTCCCATATTCCTCAGAATATGATTGCGGCGGGCCAATGCCCTCTTCGGATGTCTCCGAGGGTTATAAAATGATGCCCCTTTGGCTGTCCCCACCAGAAGTGCTATCTGATCCGGAGTGAGTTCGTTTATGTTCCTCTCAAAATAAAACCGGCTTGCCAGTCCAAATCCATGGATAGCCCGCTTCCCGTCCTGGCCAAGATAAATCTCATTCAGGTAGGATTCCAGGATATCGTCCTTTGTGTAGTGATACTCCAGCAGCAGGGCCATGACTGCCTCATTGAGCTTACGTACCATGCTCTGTTCACTGGAGAGAAAGAAATTCTTCACCAGCTGCTGGGTAAGAGTACTGCCTCCCTGAACCGTCCTGCCCGCCCGTATATTTGCAAAAAGTGCCCGAAGAATGGAGAGGGGACGAACACCAGCATGTTGATAAAATTTCCTGTCTTCCGTGAGCAACAGGGTCTCTGCAAACAGGGGCGGAAGATCTTTCAGATGAATCAGAAGACGATCTTCATTGTCTCCGGGATAAACGGACGCGATGAGCAGGGGCTCAAGACGAAAGAGATCCAGATCCTTCCCGGAACGCCCGTCGAGCAGGCGGAATATTGCGCCATTCACTATTTCCAGATCCATGACCGCCGCAGGCTGTGTCCCTTCCGGAAAATGCAGTTCACGGCTGAATATGGTGAACCGTCCCCCGTCTCTTCTGTATTCACCGGGTTTTTCGACCCTGTCGCGTGCGGCATA
>JAMOMO010000178.1 GCA_027067035.1 Desulfobulbaceae bacterium | reverse complement strand
TGACACCAGATGCTGCTGCGCCAGCAGCAGTCTCTGCTGCCCTTCTTCAATCTCTGCGGCCGCGTCCACTCTGCCAAGAAGTCCTGACAAGTCCTGCCCATGCATGGCCCGCCTTGCCAGTGCTTCCAGTTCCATTGCCGCCTGTCCCTCATAATCGGCCACCGGACAGACACCGAGAAGGGCTGCAATTCCATCAAAAAACCGGCCGCAACTCGAGGTAACGGGGCAGTTCAACCCCTGCTCCATCATCTGCCACAAGGCTGCCTGCTTCTTCTCATCGGCCAGCGGAGATCCCGCGGCAGCCGGGTCCTCACCCATGCTGTGAAGCAGTGACAGGCCCATACGCCACGGCTCAAGGGCAGCAGCATCACCACCGGGCAGCAGCATGGGCATAAATGAGCCGATGCGCCTGTAGCCGCGGCAATCCGCCTCCAGGACCTCGCCACCCCAGATACTGCCGTCATCACCGAGTCCTGTACCGTCAAGGATCAGGGCCAGCACCTTTTCCTGAATACCATGTTCCACAAGAACAGCCGCAGCATGGGCGTGGTGATGCTGCACCGTATACAGTGACAGTCCCAGCTCTTTTGCATGGTGAGTGCTCAGGTAAGCCGGATGCAGATCACAGGCCACAGCCACCGGAGTCACCTGAAGGAGTCTCTTGAAATGATAGATGCTTTCCTTGTAAAAATCCAGTGATTCCAGCGTAAAAAGATCCCCGATATGCTGACTGAGAAAGGCCTCTCTTCCCCTGCTGAGACAGAATGTATTTTTCATACCGGCTCCGCAGGCCAGCAGGGGCGGCAGATCCCATGACAGTGCTGTTGCTTCCGGTACGTAACCGCGGGCCCGTCGCAGGATCTGTATCTTTTCTCCGCGCCCCAGAGGCCTTGTCACCGAATCATCAACCCGGGTAAGGATATCCCTGTTGTGGAGCAGAAAGCAGTCCGCTATTGCCGCCAGCCCCTCAACAGCGGCATCATTTGCAGTAAAAATAGGTGCTCCGCTTCTATTGCCACTGGTCATCACCAGCACAGAAGGGCAGTCAGGTTCTTCAAACAACAGGTGATGCAGCGGGGTGTAGGGCAGCATCACCCCGAGCTCATCAAGCCCCGGCGTAAGTAATGCTGATGCCGTCACGGAGTCGCGGCGGGGCAGCAGGACAATGGGATGTTCAGGCCCCTGCAGCAGCCTGACTGCTGTGTCAGTGACACGACAGATGCGTTTGATCTCCGCCAGGTTTTCCGCCATCACAGCCAGGGGTTTCGACCTTCTCCCTTTGCGGAGGCGAAGCCTGGCAACGGCCTCTTCCGATCCGGCATCCACCAGCAGATGAAACCCGCCAAGCCCTCTTACAGCTGCGATCCTCCCACGACGGAGCGCACGGGCCAGCTCACCCAGGGGAGCAGTCGTATCAATTTTCCTTCCCCTGTTATCATACAGTGAGAGCTCAGGTCCACAGCGGGGACATGCATTTGGCTGGGCATGGAAACGACGATCTTCCGGATTATCATACTCAGCCTGACACTCCGGGCAGAGCTGAAACTGTTTCATGGACGTGGCAGCACGGTCATAGGGTGTGGATTCCACAATGGTGAATCGCGGTCCGCAGTTGGTGCAGTTGGTGAAGGGATAGGAACAGCGGCGGTCTTCAGGGTTGAGAATATCATTGAGACAATCACTGCAGATGGCAATATCGGCAGGAATCAGGGCGCTGCTCCGGTGGGGGGAGCTGCTGACAAGAATGGAAAAATCTGTGAATACTTTTGCTGATGGACCGGGATTTTCCTGCAGGGATCTGATACGGGCCAGTGGCGGCGGATCACTTTTCAGACTTCTGATAAAAGAATCAATGGATGCCCTGGCACCCTGTGCCTCGATAATCACTCCCTGCCCGGTATTGGAAACCGTCCCGACGAGATCACACTCCCGTGCAAGCTTATAGACAAAGGGGCGGAAACCAACGCCCTGGACTACACCCTGGACGTTGATCTCCGTGAGACAAACGGAATCAGGCATTCTTGTGCTTAAATTTCTTCCCGTTAATCATTGAAGAAACAAGGCCTTCCGGTGATTTCACATCATTCCAGACCACCATGTAGACATGGACAAAGGCAAAGAGGATAAAATACCACATCAGCAGATGATGAACAAAACGGCCCTGCTGCTGACTGCCGAATATTCCATTGCCCAGCCCCTGCCAGAAACCCGCCTCCGGAAAAAGAAGATAAAACCCGGAAATAAGCTGAAATATTGCTGCCACAATGGTCACAATATAGGTACTCCCGGCAAGGACATTATGACCAAGACGCGGGTCATGTCTGTCACTTATGTAGGAGTAGTAGCCAAGGGTGGTGACAAAGCTCCTGATATTTCTCGGAGTGATCGGAAGAATATCCCAGATCCGCTCCTGACGATTACCGAAAATATAGAGAAACAATCTCACGGCAATCGCTGCCGCAAACAGATAGCCCGCCACAAAATGGATGTATCTCATGGTGGCCATTGGAAAGGAGACACTCCCCTCCAGTGTGGTGTTGGTCCATGGTGTATTGACATACAGTCCTGTCACCACGAGTGCGATGATGGATAGCACCAGAGACCAGTGAAACAGGCGGAGCAGAATACTCCATACATTCTTTATCTCATAAGTCATAGCAGCCCTCTCAGATCATTGAGGTACATATCCTTATTTATAAGGCCTTCACCTTTGCCATCTCCACACCATTTGCATCCACGGTGTGAACTGCACAGGCTATACAGGGATCAAAGGAGTGAACGGTCCGAAGGAGCTCAAGCGGTTTCTCAGCATCAGCCACCGGATTCCCCACCAGAGACGCCTCATAGGGACCGGGAACACCATCTCCATCTCGCGGACCCGCATTCCAGGTTGACGGGACCACACACTGGTAATTCTTGATTTTCCCGTCCTGAATAACAATCCAGTGCGACAGAACACCACGCGGTGCCTCGTGGAAGCCGTAGCCCTGCTGTTCACCCTGTGGAAAAACAGGTTTGTTGAAGATCTCAAGATCACCCTTGCCGATATTATCAACCAGAAGATCCCAGTGCTTCAGCGCGAGATCACTCAGCATTGAGGCACGGACGGCACGGGCCACATGGCGGCCAAGGGTTGAATGCAGGACTTCAGGACCAACTGTAACGCCGGCCACACTTGACACCATCGAGAGAGCATTGTTGACATTGTCGATGATGGGCTTGTGCCCCTGGGCATAGCCGACCAGCATCTGGGCCAGAGGTCCCACCTGCATAGGCTGCCCCTGGAAGCGCGGTGCCTTGATCCAGGAGTACTTTCCGTCATCCTGAAAATCTCCATAAGCCGGAGTATCATCCTCTTCATAGGGATGCTTGGACCAGTCGCCCTTGTACCAGGCGTGGGCAATGTTCTCCACCACGTTATCCCTGAAATAATCATCATGGAAGGAGGTGATTCCCTTCACACTACCCAGATCACCATTCATAATGGTTCCACCGGGCAGATCGAACTTTGTGGCCCTGGTGTCAAGGACCATATCGGGAACTGCCAGATAATTTGTCACTCCGGCGCCATAGGGAAGCCAGTCTTTATAGAGCGCACCCACCGCAACGACATCGGGCAGATAGACCTGCTGAATAAAGCCGCGTACCTCCTGGATCAGCTGCTTAATCCAGTAGAGCCGTTCCATATTCAGGGCCGAGTCACTATCCGGATTCAGAGCCGTGGTAACCCCGCCGACCGAGAGATTCTGGATATGGGGGTTTTTCCCTGAAATAATACCCAGGGCCTGGGTGGCCTTTCTCTGATAATCAAGTGACTCCAGGTAATGGGATACCGCCATGAGATTGGCCTCCGGCGGAAGTGTCATGGCCGGATGGCCCCAGTAGCCATTGGCAAAGGGACCAAGCTGCCCCGAGTCAACCAGGGCCTTCAGTTTGCCCTGAACAGCAGTAAAACGTTTGGCACTGTTTCCGGGCCAGTCGGACAGGGATGAGGCAAGGGCGGCCGTCTTTTTGGGATCGGCTGAGAGTGCCGAAACCACATCCACCCAGTCCAGGGCAGACAGGACGTAAAAGTGGACAATATGATCCTGCAGTGCATGGACCGCCATTACAATGTTTCGGATATAGTGGGCGTTTATGGGGATCTCAAGGTTCAGGGCATTCTCCACTGCCCGGACAGATGCCAGGGCATGAACCGTGGTACAGACACCGCAGATCCTCTGGGTAAACAGCCAGGCATCACGGGGATCCCGACCCTTTAAAATGGTCTCTATTCCACGCCACATCTGGCCTGATGACCATGCCTTGGTGACCTTCCCTCCATCTACTTCCGCATCTATACGCAGATGACCCTCAATTCTTGTGATGGGGTCTATGGTTATCCGCTGTGCCATTGTATCTTCTCCAATATGCTAAGCTTTGTTCTTCAGTCAGTCTTTCTGCCGAAAAGAGCTTCTTCAGCCCTTTTTAGTCTTGGACTTTATAATTCCCGCTGCGGCATGAATCGCTGCTCCTGCTGCCGCCACACCAAGAATTTTCTTCCCGACACTATCAGCATCGGCAATGATTCCGGTGCCGGGAATTGCCACCTCCGGCAGTCTCTCATAGAAGGGGGTCATGGTGTCCCAGAAGTCTGGTTCAGTACAACCCACACAGCCGTGACCGACAGAAACGGGCCACACGTCTACATCATTGAATCTTGCCGCCGGACAGTTGGAGAATGTTTCAGGTCCTTTACAGCCCACCTTATAGAGGCAGTAGCCGTTTTTATGGCCATGATCACCAAACTCTTCGGCAAAACGTCCCTCATCAAAATGGGCCCGGCGCTCACAATGATCATGAATCCTGCGGCCATAGGCGAAGAGCGGTCTTCCCATCTTGTCACAGTTGGGGAGCCGCTTGAAGGTCAGATAGTGCAGAACTGTGCCAAGAAAGGTCACAGGGTTGGGAGGACATCCGGAAATATTCACAATGGGTACTCCGGAGAGAAGTTCCTGGACACCTTTCGCCCCGGTGGGATTGGGTGCCGCTGCCTGAATACCACCGAAAGAGGCACAGGTACCAAGGGCAATAACCGCTGCCGCCCTGGGACCGACCTCTGCCAGAATATCCATGGCAGTACGGCCTGCAATCTTACAGAAGTTCCCGTTTTCAGCCGTGGGAATGGCACCTTCCACAACCAGAATAAATTTACCGGAATTCTTTTCCACCGAGTCATGGAGACTTTTTTCCGCCTGGTGCCCGGATGGAACCATGATGGTTTCATGGTAATCCAGTGAGATAATATCAAGAATCAAACGACCTATATCCGGATGAGAACCACGGAGAAGGCTCTCAGTACACCCGGTACATTCCTGAAAATGAAGCCAGATAACAGTGGGCCGCTGCGCCGATTCCGCGGCCTCAAGAAGTTTGGGGATCATGGCCTCGGAAAGACCAAGTGCTGCCGCAGCCAGGCTGCATCCTTTCAGAAAACCACGCCTGCTGACACTGGAACTCAACTTCACCATCCCTGCCTGCTCTTCCATCATCATCTCCTCAATCACCCCTTTTTTATGATCCACAAGGGTCATTCGTCGCTGGCAAACCGGACCTGAAAGGGGATTCCCGGCCCTTTTAAGACGAAACGCTCCACACCACACCATTCTCCTGAAAAGTATATCGGTACTCCACATCAAATACCACAAAAAAAAGACAACACGGGACAATAGTTGTTAGGATAACTATAAGTTTTATTTATGTTAGGAGACGGTTAAAAAGAAAAAACACTTTTTGTCCAAAAACTTTTCTTCTCTTTTCCATTTATGATATTCTATAGATTAATACGACTCGATCCCTGAATCTGTGTGGAGGAAAAGTATGAAAGGTTCCATAGTTAAAAGCTTTCGCTTCAAGCTTATCGCACCAGTGGCCGCAGCACTTTTAGTAATGATTATCAGCGCAGTGGCCTTCACGGTCATCATGCAGACCAGCAGCAGCAGTCAGCTCAACACAAAAGTTACTGAATCCTTTAACACCATCAACAAAACCATTGTCAGTGACCTCAACGAGCTCTCCAGACAGCTTGACAACAAGCTGAAATCAATGCAGGAAGAGGCTGCCACAACCCTTGAGGAATCGTCCAGTGCGGCACTTGAGGAAACGGCCGGATCAGTGCAGCAGAGTCTTCGCACAATTCGACGGCAGAGCGGGAAAGATCTTGTGCAGCTTCTGGCACTGGTGGCAACCAACGGTGTCTTAACCCGAGATTTTTCAGCCCTGAACAGTTATGTCAGAAGTGCTCACAACAACCCTGACGTGGTTTTCCTCTTCTACCGCGATAAAGACAAACACCCCCTCACCCGATACCTGAACCGGAAAAACGCCAAACTGAAATCCCTGCTTCCCAAGGGGAAGCCAGATATTGCAAAAATCATTCAGGCGGGGATGGATGACCCCAACGTCCTCACCCTCAGCCAGGACATATTATCCGATGGTGAAGTTATAGGAAGCGTCACCCTTGCCATCAACATGACCCAGGCAAGGGAGCAGGCCATAGACCTCAAAGATGAATTTGACGACATGGTTGACAGCAACTCTGAACAGATCTATGCAATCCTGGGGAAAGAGGCCAAAGATATCAGAGATGATCTGAAAGAGGTCGTTCTCCACGTAAAGGAACAGCTTGCAGAAAATGCCGGGAAAACTGTTGCCGATATCACCGCAATGAGTAACAGTCTCAGCAGCCGCACCAGAAACCTCTTCATTGTGGGCTCCATCGTGGGATTTATTCTTCTGCTTACAATGCTGCTTCTCAATGCCAGATCCGTCCTCAGACTGCTCGGTGGCGAACCGGAAGCCATGGTGGCGCTCGCCACCCGTATTGCAAATGGAGATTTAAGCGAAAGCAAAAGCGACAAGTCCGTTCCCGGCAGCCTGCAGTCCGCCCTGCAGGATATGACAATCAATCTGCGCCGCCTGATCGGTAACATCGTGACCGAGGGAAGATCTCTCTCAGCCACCTCCACCGAACTGGCACTGGCCGCCGAGGATATGACAGGCGGAGCTGAACAGTCCGCAGCCAAAGCCGACACCGTGGCCGCTGCCACAGAAGAGATGTCCGCCAACATGGGAACAGTGACCATGGCAAGTGAGCAGGCAGCCCAGAACGTGAATGTGATGGCCAATGCCATGGAGGAGATGTCTTCCGCCATTCAGGGAATTGCCGCCAACACGGAAAAGGCAAACAGCATGACAGGTGAGGCCGTGGCCTATGCCAGAAGCTCATCAGAAAAGGTAAATCAACTGGGTAAGGCGGCGCGTGAAATCAGCAAAGTCACAGAGGTTATCACCGAAATATCAGAGCAGACCAACCTGCTTGCCCTGAATGCAACCATAGAAGCTGCCCGCGCAGGAGAGGCCGGAAAGGGTTTTGCCGTTGTTGCCAATGAGATCAAGGAGCTGGCAAAACAGACAGCTGAAGCCACCGGCGAAATTAAAAACAAGATCGAATCCATTCAGTCCTCAACGGACGAAACAGTCACTGAAATTACTGAGATCAGTACCGTGATCGACAGTGTCAACGATATCGTCTCCACCATTGCCACGGCAGTGGAGGAACAGTCCAGCACAGCATCAGACATCTCTTCCAACGTGAATGACGCCGCCAACGGCATCAGTGAAGTAAACGAAAATGTCTCCCAGGCCTCAATGGTGGCAGGGGAAATCGCCCGGGATATCGTGGATGTGAGCCAGGTCTCCAAAGAGGCCCGTGAAAGCAGTATCCGCCTCCAGGGAAGTGCGGAACATTTGAAAAATATCGCCGACACCATCAGTCGGGAAACGGGTCGCTTTAATCTTGGAGAGACCGCAAGGGCGCACGGCAGCAGGAATGCGGCTGCCAGCACGGGTCCGCTCCTGCGCTGGAACGCCAATCTTTCCGTAGGACTGAACTGTATTGATGACCAGCACAAGGTGCTCATTGATCTGATCAACGAACTGCATCGGCAGATGAGCTCAGCTGCACCGGAATCGGAAATAGGAACGGTCCTCAACCAGCTGATCGATTACACCAAAACCCACTTTGGCTTTGAGGAGGATCTCTTTACAGAACACGGTTATGAAGAGACGGAAGCCCATGTTCAGGTCCACAGCAAACTGGTATCCCAGCTGGTGGATTTTCAAGCCCAGTTCAAGAGCGGAAAAACAGATATTTCCATTGAGCTGATGGAATTTCTCAAGGACTGGCTCGTCAATCATATCAAAAAAACTGATACCAGGTACGTCCCCTTTCTGAGAAGCAAGGGTGTGAAATAAAGCCTTATTTTTTGAGGCCGAAGACGCCTTTCTTTTTTGATGAAAATGCCGGATTGTAGCCCTTGCGGCGGCGTCCGCGCCCTTTGGAACGGGAGGATTTCGCGGTAGTGGAATGGCGGGCCTCCTGTTTCACGGGCATCAGATGCAGATCAGTCTCATCACCACCGGTGACGGCCTCGGCGTAGAGTTCACAGAACAGTGAGCAGGATTTAAAGTAGCTTTTCTTCCTGATCCATTTTGGCCAGGAATTGTTTTCATGATATGCCAGAAACTGGGGCAGGCTGGCAAGTAATGTCACCATCTCCTGCCGGATGGATCGCCGCAGATTCAGCTGAACCCCAAGCTTTTCATCCAGCTCTTCACGCAGAATTTTGGAAAACTTGAACGCTGCAGCACCTTTGAGATTCTGATGCACCAGATCAAAACGTGCATTTGCCCAGGGAACAAGAATAAGGGCCAGCAGAAACTCGTTTCTCAGGGCCCTCTTTCCCGACTCTTTCGCCAGCAGTGAAATCCGGTCTATGACCTTCACCAGAGCAAGAAGCTGCTCCTTGTACGGCAGCTCTTTGCTCCCCGCTTTTTGAAAAAGCACCCTCCTGTACAAGCCGAAGATATCAAAAAACAGCTCTGAATCAAGGGCCAGTTCAAGCCAGTCCGCCAGGGCGGCACTGTGCAGATCCTTGAAGAACTCATCTCTGATTCTGGAAGGAGGACAGAGGCTGAGTTTTTCATGATTGACACAGATTGCCTCCCAGCTCGCAGGGGCAATGGAAAAGCCAAGCCTTCCCGCATGCCTGATGGCACGCAACATGCGCACCGGGTCCCTGGTGATACGACGTTCCGGCTCCCCAACAAACTGGACAACTGAATGATCAAGATCTTCAATACCACCGACATAATCGATGATTGTATCATTCTCAATCTCATAAAAGAGTCCGTTCACGGTGAGATCCCGACGCTGGGCATCTTCGGCAAGACTGCCGTAGGTGTTATTGGGAGCAAGGACAACCTCAGGGCCGTCAATGTCAAATTCACTGAGGGAACGAAGGGTTGAAACCTCAATCTCCTTGCCGTGAAAGAAGACCTGCACCAGCCTGAAACGCCTGCCGATGGTGCGGCTGTTACGAAAGAGTTTCCGGATCTGACCGGGCCGGGCATCGGTGGAAATGTCAAAGTCCTTGGGAGACTTGCCAAGATAGAGGTCACGCACCCCGCCACCCACCAGATAACCGGCATAGCCGTTATCCCGCAGGACACGAAGCACCTTCATGGCATCTTTATCTATCATATGATGCCGGATGGGATGCTCATCACTGGTGATGATCCGGGGTGTGCTGGAAAAAGTCATGGGCAGGTGAGAATGATCTTTTGAAGTATGCCTGAATCCGTGACGAATACATGGCAACAAGTATAATAGTACGCTGATTTTATCAAATTATATGTACAAAAGGTATGGCTGTATACTGCGTACTGTTCTGGCATACGATAATGACTTGCTTGCCTCTGTTTGTCAAGGAACATGGCTGCATTCAAAAAAAGAGAACAGCAATTCCACAGCCCGGCAACGGCTCACAAAATCACCTGAATCCACACAGAAAACACGATTTTTGGCCAATGGACCCGCATCTTCTTGACATTTTACTGTAATTGCGTTTTATTTTATCCTTTTTTGATAACGAATTTTTCCGGAGGAACTGCAGTGAAAATAAAGGCCCTGAACGGCTTTAAAGATATCGTACCCGGTGAGGTTGAGTTGTGGCAGAAGGTGGAAGAGACTGCCCGTGATATTTTTGCCCGTTTCAACTTCAACGAAATCCGCATGCCCATACTGGAGAAGACTGAACTCTTCGCCAGATCCATTGGTGAAGCAACCGATATTGTTGAAAAGGAGATGTACACCTTTGTCGACAAGCAGATCACCATGCGTCCGGAGGCAACCGCCTCCCTGCTTCGTGCCTACATCCAGCATGGACTCCATGTCCAGAAACCCATTCAGCGCCTCTTTACCATCGGCCCGATGTTTCGACATGAACGCCCACAGAAGGGGCGCCTCAGGCAGTTTCACCAGATGGATGTGGAGGTGCTCGGCACCCCGAATCCCCGGGTGGACGCAGAACTCATGGCCATGGGAGCCATGCTCCTTGAAGAGCTCGGCATCACCGTGAGCCTGGAGATGAACTCTCTCGGCTGTCCCGTATGTCGTCCCGGATTCCGCGAGGCACTGCTCGATTTTATTGAAGATCGTAAAGAGTCGCTCTGTGAAGACTGTGCACGACGCAGCAGGACCAACCCTCTGCGGGTGCTTGACTGTAAAAACCCCACATGCAGGGAACAGGTCGAAGAAGCGCCATCCATCCAGGAACACCTCTGTGAAGAGTGCGGTGAGCACTTTCAGGCGGTACAGGATGGTCTGCAGCAGCTGAACGTGCAGTACAGCCTCAACAAGTTCATGGTCCGCGGCCTTGATTACTACAGCCGTACCACCTTTGAGTTTATCACCCGGGATCTCGGTGCCCAGGCGGCGGTCGGTGCCGGTGGCCGTTATGACGGGCTGGTTGAAAAACTCGGCGGTCCTAAGGTGCCTGGAATCGGTTTTGCCATGGGGCTTGAACGTATTGTTCTGCTTCTGCAGCAGCAGGAGGAAAAGGCTGAAGAGAGTGACCGGATCGATATCTTTGTGGCGGGACTTGGTGAAAAGGCATCCGAATTTGCATTTCCCCTGGCCCACACACTGCGCCGTACCGGGCTCCTCACTGCCATGGACCATGAAGGCCGCAGCCTGAAGAGTCAGATGAAACAGGCAAACAAGGCACATGCCCGCTATGTCCTGATCATTGGAGAAAACGAACTGGAACAGGGAGCAGCAGTTCTCAGAAACATGGAGACTCAGGAGCAGCAGGAGATTGCTGTTTCCGACTCACTGTCTTCTGATTTACTGGAAATACTTTCTCCCGCGCAGAAATCATAACCGGGACAACAACAGTCCTTTATAAAAAATCAACCACGGAATGAAACGGGGTGCATCAGCACGTTTCAAAAAAGCTTATGGAATCAATGGGAACATTACGCAGGACCCACTCCTGCAACGACCTTGGCAGTGCCAATATTGGCGAAGAAATTGTCCTTATGGGCTGGGTACTCCGCAGACGTGATCATGGCGGAGTTATCTTCATTGACCTGCGGGACAGGCATGGTCTGACTCAGATTGTCTTCAACCCCGAGGTCAACCCCGAGGTCCACGCCAAGGCACACAAACTCCGCAGCGAATGGGTTATTGCCATCCGCGGCAGGGTCGAGGCACGACTTGAAGGCATGGCCAACAAAAAACTGGCCACCGGAGAGATTGAGGTCTTCATTGATGAACTCCGCATCTTAAATACATCTGAGACACCCCCCTTTCCCCTTGATGAAGAGAGTGATGTCTCAGACAATATCCGCCTCCAGTATCGCTATATGGATCTCAGACGCCCTGAAATGGCGGCAAAGCTGTATCAGCGGCACAAGGCGGTACAATCCATCCGCAACTACCTCAACGACAATGACTTTCTCGAGGTGGAAACCCCCATGCTCACCCGCTCAACCCCTGAGGGAGCACGTGACTACCTGGTTCCCAGCCGTGTCAACGCCGGAAAATTCTACGCCCTGCCCCAGTCCCCCCAGCTCTTCAAACAGCTGCTGATGATCGGTGGCATGGATCGTTACTACCAGATCGTCAAATGCTTTCGTGATGAGGACCTTCGTGCCGACCGCCAGCCGGAGTTCACCCAGATCGATATGGAGCTCTCCTTTATGACGGAAGAGCAGATCATCGAAATCACCGAGGGAATGATCAGCAAACTCTTCAAGGATACCCTGGGCATTGATGTGGCTCCACCGTTCAGGCGGATCAGTTATGATGATGCCATGAACCGTTTCGGTACCGACCGGCCCGATACCCGGTTCGGCTTTGAGCTGGTGGATCTC
>JAMOMO010000177.1 GCA_027067035.1 Desulfobulbaceae bacterium | reverse complement strand
GAAAGCCATGGCTGCAGTGGTCCTGCAGTCTGAATAGCACTCTGTCCGAATCCATAAACCTTTTCCGGTGATGGCACCCGTCTCATTTTTTCACGGCAGGATTCTGCCCACCAAAGGCCCGCAGATTCAGGAAGCCTGTTGGCAGTACTTTTTCCTTATGGTATGCTTGTCATCACAGCAAAGAATACTTATTATCTTGTGGATCCTGTTGATTTCGTATTCTTCAGGGCAATAAATTCTTCCAGAAGAGATTTTTTTTTATAATGACTCAAAGTAATTTTCTTTTTCTTGGCGATTCACTCATAGCTGATTTTGACTGGCAGGCGAGAATGGGCCACTTCAATATCCTCAACTACGGAATGCCCGGTGAAACAGTTCAGGGACTTCGCAACAGAATCCCGGCCATAGCCGAAGAAGTGCAGCCCCCGGAGCTTATACTGGTGATGATCGGAACAAACAATCTGATCATCGAAGACTACAGTTTTCTTGAACCACTGCGCCAGCTCAACATTCAGCTTACGTCACGCTATCCCACAGCAGAAGTCATCACCAACAGTCTCCTTCCCTGTCAGTTACCCTGGATCAGCATGGAGACCCTGCAGCGGATGAACACAGCCATTGAGGCCATGACCCGGCAGACTGGCTCCTGTTTCCTGGACATGTTCTCAAAAATAAAACCCGACCCCGAGTTTTTTCAAAGTGACGGTATCCACCTGCAACCGAAGGCCTACGACCTCTGGTCTAAATCAATACTTGAATTTGTTGCTTTTCTGATCGAAGATTAATGCTGACTGTCAATGAAAGGTATCTTAGATACGTATTTTAATGCCACTACAAACAAAGGACAAAAACATCATGAAAAAAACACTTGTTAAAGGAATTATAGCCTGTCTTTTCATCAGCCTGGCGGTACTGAGCAGTAATGTTCAGGCCAATCCAGGTGCCAGCACCGTAAATGCTTCCCAGAGCCTGGGCGGAAAAGTGGTTGAGACCATGAGCTCCGGCGGATACACCTATATGAAAGTAGATACCGGTGCAGGTCAGACCTGGGTTGCCATTCCGCAGACCAGCGTCAAAGTGGGCCAGCAGGTCAACTACCAGGCGGGAATGGTCATGAACAATTTTTCCAGCAAAACCCTGAACAAGACCTTTGATTCAATTCTCTTTTCTTCCGGCCTTGTGGGCGGAGGCGGAGCACATGGCGGTATGTCCATGGGTATGCCCTCCACCGGTGGAGACTCCTTTGCCAGTGCGGTTCAGGCCGAGAGCGGTGCTGCCCCCACTGCAGCCCAGGCCGCTGCCGCCGGTTCCGGGGGAAGCCTTGGTGCCATCACCCCGTTTGCAGAGATCAAGATTGAAAAAGCAACCGGCGACAATGCCTTCACCGTCAGTGAGGCCTTTGCAAAAAGCGCTGCACTTCACGGCAAGACCGTTCGCATTCATGCCAAAGTTGTTAAATTCAGTCCCATGATCATGGGCCGCAACTGGATCCACCTCCAGGATGGAACCGGTGACCCAATGAACAACACCCATGATCTCGTTGCCACCACCTCCGAGCAGGTAAATGTTGATGACATCATCACCATTGAAGGAGTACTTGCCGCCAACAAGGATTTCGGCGCAGGCTACAAATACAGTGCAATCATTGAAGAAGCAAAGATTGTAAAATAAACGGCAGTACCACAGCAGCGGGAAGGAGTTCAGTGTGAAGATCGGTATCATCGGCCCGGGTGCCCTCGGCTGCCTCTTTGCCTCTAGGCTCTTTCCCGCTGCTGACAGCAGCGGGCAGGATGAGATCCTGCTCATCGACCATAATGCCGCACGGGCCGACAGCCTGAATCAGCGTGGAATCCTCTATGAATCAGAGGGGTCCGAACAGTGCCTTGCCATTCCGGTACACAGCAGGCCCACGGACGTCGGCCCGCTTGACGTACTTCTCTCCTGCGTCAAATCCTACGACCTTGACCGGAGTTTGCGCTTTGCAGCTCCCCTGCTCTGCCGCGACACCCTGCTCGTCTTCCTGCAGAACGGTATCAGCCATCTCAAATATATGGATACCGATATCTGTGCCACTCCGGTCTTTGCCACAAGTTCAGAGGGTGCCACGCGACTGGGACCCGGACACATCAGACATGCAGGACATGGCCGGACCTGGCTCGGTTTTCACGGGAACACGCTGAACAGGGAACAGGAAGATCGTCTCAGGAGGCTGCTCAGTCTTTTGCAGAAGGGCGGAATCAGCAGCAGTCTCTCTTCTGACATCCGCTCCAGGATCTGGGCGAAACTCTTTGTCAACGTGGGTATCAATGGACTCACCGCCATCCACAACAAAAACAACGGCTACCTTCTCAGCACACCGGAAACACAGGAAAAATTAAAGCAACTGGTCAGTGAGGCCATGCTGGTGGCAGA
Organism: Desulfobulbaceae bacterium; assembly: GCA_027067035.1. Lineage (GTDB taxonomy): Bacteria > Desulfobacterota > Desulfobulbia > Desulfobulbales > Desulfocapsaceae > Desulfocapsa. Next base: position 214 of record JAMOMO010000177.1, on the reverse strand, counting down.
AAAAACAGGAATCAGGATACTTGGCGATCCGATTGCCAGCACCATCACCGTCTGTGAACAGACAGCACAAAACATTTCATCCATGCTTCAGGATGTCCGCAATCAGCGCCCCACCGAGATTGAAGCCATAAACGGGGCAATCAGCAGCCTTGGCAGAAAACATGGCATTGCCACCCCGTTCAACGACGCCATAATCCGTGACGTTCGAGCCATA
>JAMOMO010000176.1 GCA_027067035.1 Desulfobulbaceae bacterium | reverse complement strand
AACGCAGATAAACATACCAATTTTTTCGAGCTTGAATGCGGCAAAGAGATTGCGGTTCATGGACATCCAGTCTTTTGCCACAAAGCCCCTTCCAAGCAGCTTTACGATCTGCCTGGCAACTCTGTCGGCACGGTTCAGCTCTTTTTCAAGGACGGTTACTTCAATTCCATGGACCACATCGCCACTCTCAAGAAAGGCCTGGACATCGGGAATGGCCATATAGGCGATGCTTGAGTCGTATTCATACATGCCGGATTCAAAAATTCCGCTTATGCGGCAGGTTTTGATCTTTGGAATGATTCCCATGGGGGTGAGGGGACCCGATGGTGAGATGAGTCGCACCTTGTCTCCCACAGAGACCCGCAGGTCCGATGCCATGGCAATACCGAGGATGATATTGGGTACCCGGACATCTTTTTCCTGAACCAGTCCCTCCACCGTTCCTTCCACCATCTGTTCCGGCAGGGCAATGACTCCTCTGGCCGTAGACGGGTCGATGCCGCGCAGCACAACCCCTGTTCCGCCCTTGGGTCCGCTGAGCAGGGTCTGGGCGTAGAGATAGGGGGTGGCCCCGGTGACGGCGTCGATGGTGACAATGCGATCCCGGACCAGGCTGTAATCGGGGATGGTGCCGCCCAGTCGCTGTACAATGATATGGGAGTTGATACCGAGGATCTGGTCACGCAGGCCGTTGGTAAATCCAGAATAGACCGCCAGTACCACAATGAGTGCCATGACTCCCATGGTGATACCGGCGACAGAGATAAATGAGATGAGTGAGATGAATTTCTGTTTATGCTGCGCCCGAAGGTAGCGGAGACTTACAAACCACTCAAACATCTTTTTGCTGGGGCTTCTTTTTGTTTTTTTTCTTCTTGCCCTGTTTCTTTACTTCGGGTTTGAGGTGTGGAAAAAGAATAACATCACGAATGGATGGTGAATCGGTGAGCAGCATCACCAGGCGGTCGATACCGATTCCTTCACCTGCAGCGGATGGCATGCCATACTCCAGGGCGCGGACAAAATCCGCATCAAGTTCGGAGTGGATCTCTTCATCATCACCCTTTTCCGCGATCTGTTTCTCAAAACGCTGCAGCTGATCAACGGGATCGTTCAGCTCACTGAAGGCATTGGCCAGTTCACGGCCGGTGACAAAGAGCTCAAAGCGGTCAGTGACATCCGGGTTGTCTTCATTCCTTCTGGCAAGCGGAGAAACCTCGGTGGGGTATGATGTCACAAAGGTGGGATCGATGAGTTTTTCTTCAACAAGGAGTTCAAAGAGTTCGGTCTTTGCCTTGCCGGGTCCCGCCTGTTCTTCGAGCTGAATACCTTTCTCTTTGGCAAGTGCCATGATCTTTTCGTCATCGGCAAGGATTTCAGGTGCAATGCCGGCGACTTCAGTGAGGGCTTCGTCCATGGTCATTCGTTTCCATGGGGGGGCAAGATTTACTTTGCTACCCTGGTATTCAATTTCCATGGTTCCGTTCACCTCGTCGGAGAGCCACGAAATCAGCTCTTCTGTGAGATCCATGAGATCATGGTAGGTGGCGTAAGCCTGATAGAACTCCAGCATGGTGAATTCCGGATTGTGGCGGGTGGAGAGGCCTTCATTTCTGAAGTTCCGGTTTATTTCAAAGACCCGCTCGAAACCGCCCACAAGCAGACGTTTGAGGTAGAGTTCGGGAGCGATTCGGAGGTAGAGCTCCATGTCGAGTGCGTTGTGATGTGTCTTAAAGGGTTTTGCAGTGGCGCCACCTGGAACCGGGTGCATCATGGGAGTCTCAACTTCCATAAAGCCGCGGTTGGAGAGGAATTCACGCATCAGGCGCACAATCTCAACCCGTTTTCTGAATGTTTCCCGGCTCTCCGGAGTCACAATCAGGTCGACATAGCGCTGGCGGTAACGTGTCTCGACATCGGTGAGGCCGTGGAATTTTTCGGGCAGCGGGCGCAGTGATTTTGAGATCATCACCAGCTTGTCTGCCATGATGGAGAGCTCACCGGTCTTGGTTTTGAAGAGCTTTCCTTCGATACCTACGATATCACCGATATCCCATTTCTTGAAGGTGGCAAAGATCTCATCCCCCAGAGTGTCTTTCTTGATATAGACCTGGATGCGTCCGGAGTTATCAACAAGATGGAAAAAGGCCGCCTTGCCGAATTTTCGCATGGACATGATACGTCCGGCAACGGAATAGGTGTAATTGGTCTCGTCCTGGGCTTCAGCCACCAGGTGTTCGCCTCTGGGCATGAGCTCCTTGATCCGGTTGGCCGGCTTAAACTCATTGCTGTAGAGGTTGACGCCGAGATCGGCCAGGGCATCTGCCTTTTCACGACGCTGCTTCAATAACTGGGTATTTTCTTTGCTCATAATAGTTCTTTTATCTGCGGGGATATATAAAGGGGAAAGGAATTCATTTTACTCACTCGTTTACTGAGAAAGAGCTGTTCTGTCAATGGTTTTTAAGCTGTCGTGAGGGATGCCGTTGCCGGCGTATAACCTGCTGTTCCGCGGTTTCAGGGGCCCTCAAAGCTGTTTTGAGGCAGATCTTTCTCCAGAAGGATCACCGTTTCAATATGGTGGGTCTGGGGAAACATGTCCAAGGGTTGTATCTTTTTTAACACAAATCCAT
>JAMOMO010000175.1 GCA_027067035.1 Desulfobulbaceae bacterium | reverse complement strand
GGCAGTTGCCAGTTCTTTGAGGTCTTCCTCTATCTCCTGGTATGACTTGCCGTTCCCATGAAGGACCATGATTTTTTCATGGGGAGTGGGGACAATTCCCTCGCCCTCAGTTATCAGTTCCTCGTACAATTTTTCTCCCGGCCGCAGACCCGAGTAGGTTATTTTGATATCTTTTCCCGGTTCAAGCCCCATGAGTTTAATGAGATCCTCAGCCAGTTTGGCTATTTTAATCGGTTCTCCCATTTTGAGGAGAAAAATTTCCCCGCCCTCTCCCATGGCTCCGGCCTGGAGGATGAGTTGCGCGGCCTCATCTATGGACATGAAGTATCTGGTGATGTCCGGATCTGTGACTGTTACCGGGCCACCCTGGGCAATTTGCCGTTTAAAGAGCGGGATAACTGAACCGGAGGAGCCAAGGACATTCCCGAAGCGGACTGCCATAAAGAGGGTATCCTTACTGCCATTATGTTGCCGACAGTAGGCCATCATCAGCATCTCTGTGAGTCGTTTTGATGCCCCCATGACATTTGTGGGGCGTACTGCCTTGTCTGTCGAGACAAGCACAAAGCGGCTTATATTATGGCGCAGAGATGTTTCCATGAGGTTTCTTACTGCAAAGACGTTGTTGAAAATTGCCTCCCAGGGGTTTGTTTCCACCAGAGGAACGTGCTTGTATGCTGCAGCATGGAAAACCACTGAAGGTTTGTACTTTTCAAAGAGAGTGTCCAGCAGAGCTCTGTTCTGAATTTTACCAAGTACGGCAATGTAGTTGGTGAAGCCAAGCTTGTGTTTGAACTCCATCTCTATGTTGTAAAGATTTTCCTCTCCTGCATCAAGGAGGATGATAAGGCCGGGCTTGAAACGAAGGATCTGGCGGCAGAGTTCCGATCCAATGGTTCCACCGGCTCCGGTGACCACAATGGTTTTGCCGCTGAGGTAGTTGCCGATTTCCGTTTGATCCAATGATACTTTTGCTCTGCCGAGAAGATCTCTGTAGGCAACTTCCCTGATGGACTGCAGGGCGCTTTTGCCGCCAATGATTTCACCCATGGATGGCATGATTTTTGTGGGAAGGCCGGTCTTCTGGCATTTCTTGACGATGCTCTGCATTGCCCGGCTGCTGGCCATGGCTATGGTTATGAGAAGCTCATCGGCCCCGCAGTTCTTGGCTATTGCTTCAATGTTGTCGATGGTGCCATGGATTGAGTAGCCGTGAATTTCCTTTTTTGTTTTCTGCGGGTCGTCATCCACCAGGCCAACAATGACGTAGGAGAGGTCGTTGTTGCTGTTGATTTCCCGGATGATCTTTTCTGCTGCATCTCCAGCTCCGACAAGCAGGAGGTGTCTGGTCTTTTTGTCTTTCCTTGAAAGCAGTGATGGCTTTTTGTTGTTTTTCAGCTGATAGACATAGCGGATGGCGACTCTGTTTCCGGCAATCAGCATAAAGGTAAAAATACCATCCATGATAAATACCGATCTTGAGAGGCCCTGGAAGTGGCTTGTGAAGACAATGGCTATGATGACAATACTTGATGAAAAGAGGATGGCCTTCAGGATGTTGATAAGATCAAGCATGCTGGTGTAGCGATACATACCTCTATAGAGGCCGAAAAAATAGAAAATAGGGATTTTGAGACAGATGAGCAGTGGAAGGGTCTGGTAAATCTGTAATCGTAATTTGGGGGTGAGGGCCAGGTCGAATCGTAATATGTAAGCCAGGGTATGGGCCGCAATAATGCAGAGGATATCAATTAAAATAACAATGAGTAATTTTGATTGTAATTGCATGTTGACCTGAAAGTTGATGGCGCTGCGGACACCTCTGAAAATAGTCTAGCACTTTCGATGGGTTTTGTCAGGAATTTAAGTGAGAATAACTGCCAAGTAGGGTCGAAAATGTAGTATTATTTCAGGTGTTTCGAAACAAAATACTCAAAAATCAGTATAGGTGAGTGCTCATGAAATGTAAATAGGTAGAAATACCTATTTTGGAGATTAGTTAAGTAGCTGTGGCAAAAAGAATGCGGGGCCGATACCGGGGGAGCATTTACTTATTCAAGCCCCTGCAGCCGTTTTCGTATCCTGTCGTTGCCCGGTTCCAGCATAAGGGCCTGTTCGTATTCCTCTTTGGCCCGGTAGGTGATTTTCTGTTGTTTATAGTAGTCACCCAGATAAATATGGAATGCTGCATGTTCCGGCAGCCATTCTATTCCCTGTTTTAATACTGCCACCGCGTCTTCTGTGCGTTTTTGTCCCTTATAAAACCAGTAGAGTTGCGTAAAGTAGGACGGTTTTATTTTTTCTTCCCTGTCAAGAAAGTTGAGGGCGCCGTGTCTGAAGTACTCACTGTCCTCCATCTGCCCGGCTTTTTGAAAAAAAGCACCCAGGGCTATCCAGGCAGAGGCCTTTGGCGGGAGAATTTCGGAAATCTCTTCTCTGCTGAACTGGTAGGAGAGAAAGAACTGGGGAATGGCCAGGTTGACTTCTCTGAACTGCTCCAGCCCCTGTTTAAGAATTTTCAGTGCTTTTTCCCGCTGGTCCTGCTGCAGGTACCACTCGGCCAGGACAAAGACCAGTTGTTCTTTGTTCAGGCTTCTCCGATATCCTTCTGTCATCAGATGGCTTGCCTGCTTCT
>JAMOMO010000174.1 GCA_027067035.1 Desulfobulbaceae bacterium | reverse complement strand
GCATTGTGACTGAATACAGCCCTCGGCAATACCTTTCACCACCTCTGTTGCAACATCAAGCTCAAGTTTTCCAACAGAGTAGTAGTCGAGAAAACAGAGGGGCCTGGCTCCACCTACAATGATATCATTGACACACATGGCCACCAGGTCGATACCGATGGTGTCGTGCTTTCCACATCGCTTGGCAATGTCCAGCTTGGTGCCGACACCGTCTGTTGAGGTAACCAGAACGGGCTGCTTGTATTTTTCCGTATCTATGGCAAAGAGGCTTGAAAACCCTCCAATATCATTGAGTACACCTCGTTGATGGGTTGACTTGACAATATCTTTTATTCCATGGACAAATGCATTACCCTTGTCAATATCAACGCCGGCTTCGCTATATTTTGATTGTTTTGTGTCACTCATGATTTTATTGTGTTCGTTGGATGATCTGTTAAAAAGTGGAAATGCTAGGCACCACACTAGTAAGAGTTTTGTGAAATTGCAAGAAGTCTCAGTGTATCTGTTCGCGCAGGGTTCTTGTCACAGGATATCAAATTACCTGGAAAAAAGTTATGAAAATTTTACTGTTACTGCTGGGTATGGTCCTGATAGTTGAAGGAATTCCCTATGTTGCTTCACCGGAATCAATGCGCCGCTGGTTGAGAACGATTTCTGAAATGAAAGCGGAAAGTCTGCGGGTCATGGGATTGCTGTCCATGTCTGCGGGGCTGCTGATATGCTGGATTGTGCAGCGCAGTGGCTTTTTCAACTGACTTCATTCAGAAGCTGTGTCAGGATGCTCTTTTCTCAAGCAGCAGCAGATAGCCGTCTATCCAGTCTCCCTTATCCTTTCGCAACCTGGCTGAATCGGCCTCAAGCAGTGTCCAGCCGGTTTCTTCTGAGAGTTGTCTGATATACTGCAGAGAGTGTCCGAAACGACCGGTTGTCTTCAACTCAAAGCGGGGTGCCTCCGTTGTCTCGACAGAGAAGAGAAAAATGGTGTGGTCCCGGCTCTTTGTTGCGCAGGCAAGAAATATTTCATGCAGATCGCCAAGATAAATGAAAACATCCGCAGCCACGATGAGATCATAATCTGTTCTGCTTTTCCGGAGATGACTGAGAATATCGTCCTTGAGAAGTGCATCATAGATATTCTTCTCAGCAGCCACCTGCAGCATCTCCTCTGAGATATCCAGGCCGGTGAGCCTGTTGCAGATGCTGCGAAATTCCAGCCCGGCCAGTCCTGTGCCGCATCCCAGGTCAAGGCAGTGTTCCCGTTTCTCATCTTTGAAACAGGAAAGATATTTCTCTTTGAGCAGTGCCGGTGTCCTGTAGTGAAGATTTTCCACAAGGCTTTTTTCGAAATCCCCTGCATAGTTGTCGAATACTGTCTCAATATATTCAAGTGGAGCCGTGTCAGGTGTTTCACCTGAAACAGCGTTCAGCATATGCTGTGCCGCAAGATGTGACGGATCCAGGGCGAGGAGTCTCTGGTAGAGCTCCTCGGCCCGGCTGATGTTACCATATTTGTGACAGAGGTAGGCGTAGTTGTTCAGACTTGCCTGATGATCCGGTACTGCTTTTAGAATGCTTGAATAGAGTTGTTCCGCCGCCTCAATCTGTTCCAGATCCTGGAAGCAGAGTGCCAGGTTGTACAGGGTGTCTACCGAAGCGTCGCCAAGGCTGTAGGCGAGTTTGAAACAGTCGGCGGCCTCCTCAATCCGTCCCAGTTGTCTCAGATTCAGCCCCCGGTTGTAGGGGATATCCGGATCCTTCCTGTCAATTGCGGCTGCTGCACTGTACTGTTCCTCTGCCTGTTCGAATTCTCCAAGTTCATAGAGGGCCAGGCCGAAATTAAAGTGGAGCAGGGCTGATGGCGGAACCTTTTCCGTGAGGAGGCTGTAATATGATACGGCCTTGTCAAAATCATTGTTTTCATGATAGCTGCAGGCAGCTGAGAAGAGTCTGTTCAGCTCCTGGGCTGAAGGGGTCGTGGTGTCTGGAATCGTACTCATGGAAGTCGGAATGGAAATTTCGGCTGAACGGTTAAATCAAATTGACGGAATCGTTATACTGATAGTATCATGTAATCTTGAATTCGTGACGGAAGTCTGGCAATAAATAGTATAGTCTATCGATCTCACATGCTTTCCCGGAAGGAGCGCCTGTGTGTTTCTTCACTCTGTTGTGCAGTTTCGCCCATCGAACGCTCACGGATCAAGGATAATTGGAATTATATGGGAAGTCAAGCATGTGACTTTGCTCAACAAGGGCATAAAAAGCTGCTGTTCAACTGGTACCGGCAATGGAAAAGAGAGAAAAAAAAGAACTTATAGGCACGGAAGGGAAACTTCTGCTGGATATGATCCGCAGATTAAACCGCCGGGGGGCCACTGATCATCTCCTGAAACTGATCACCAAAACCCACCCTGCCGATACAGCATGGGTCTTCAGGCATCTCTCTGAAGTTGAGCGGAATGAGGTCTTTAACATCCTGGCCCAGACCGATCAGGTTGGAGAGTTTTTAAGTGAACTTGACGAATCTGTCATGGTCTCTCTTGTTGAAAACCTCACACCCCAGTTCATGGCAGATGTCATCAGTGAGATGGCATCTGATGATGCAGCTGATATCATAGAGGCATTGCCCGATGACTTTGGTTCAGCA
>JAMOMO010000173.1 GCA_027067035.1 Desulfobulbaceae bacterium | reverse complement strand
GAGTTAGTCACACTGCCCGAAAACTACCACAAAGTGGCGGTGTTTGTCAAATGCCCCGCCGTGTCAGCGGCTGTACTTTGATTCAGGCCTTGATGTTGAACCGTTCTTTCAACTTTTGATAGGAGACCAGGGTTTCCTGACGTTCAGATGGTGTGAGGAAGGATTCCAGTTTGGTTTTGAGTATGGTCGGGTTTATTTCCGAATCAATGGCAATGACACCTTCCATGATGATTTTCTGGAGTAGCAGTTCCTGATTGGTGCGTTCCCGGAGAAAGGCGGCAAAGGGAAGGAAAAATAGATTGGCAAAGATGATTCCATAGAGCGTGGAGGTGAGAGCGATGGGGACAGCCTTGAGGATTATGGAGGTGTCTCCAATGCCGCCAAGCATGGAGATAAGTCCCACAACGCTGCCGGTGATGCCGAATGCCGGAAAGAAGTCCGCGATGGTGCGGAGGATTCGTTCCGAATCCTCCCGTCTCATCTTGAAGAAATAGATTTCAGTGTTGAGGATTTCCCGGATCTGATCTGCTTTATAGCCGTCAACCAGGCAGCCAAGTGCTCTTCTCAGAAAGAGGATGGAGGTCTCGTTTTCTTCCTCCTGAAGGGAAAGAATACCTTCTATTCTCGACTTGATGGAGAGGTCGATGAGGATCTGGACAATCTCGGTCTCTTTTTTTATCTTTTTTCTGTAGTTTGTGCGCAGAATTTTCGCCACAATGGAGAGTTGCTCCATCTTGAAACTGAGTAGAGACGCCCCGGCGGTTCCGCCAAAGACGATGAGGATACCGGAGATATTGAAGTAGAGACTGAGGTTGCCATTGATAAAGAAACCAAAGCAGAAAATCAGGATACAGAGAAAGAGGCCGATAAAATTTCTGTTTTTCATGGTTGAGAGACTCTTATAAAATATTTTCAGGGGTAGCCTGTACAACAGGGGCCAGTCGTTTTGAGATGATGATTTCCACACGTCTGTTGGCCGCTCTGTTTTCAACGTTGGTATTTGGTCTCCGTGGCCGCTGTGAACCGTAGCCGGAAACAATAAATTGAGCAGGGTTCATGCCCATCTCATTGATAAGGAAGCGGGCGACACTGCTGGCCCGTACAACTGAGAGCTCCCAGTTGCTGGCAAAACGTGATGAGTGCATGGGCAGGTTGTCAGTGTGTCCGATGACATTGATCATGTATGGAGTGTTTTTTATGACAGATGCAATTTTCTTAAGGGACTGCCGCGCCTTTGGAGAGAGGTCGGCCTGGCCGGTGTAGAAGAGGAGATCACCGGTGAGGATGATCCGCATGGTTTTATCGGGAACAAGCTCAATGGAGGCAAATTTGTTGAGACCGTCATTGCTCAAGGTCTGCCGGCTCATATCATACATCTCACTGAAGGATTGCTCCTTGTCGGTTTCCGGTGATGCCTGGGCGGAGCTGGAAAGAGGTGCCGGTTCAATCACATCCTGCTGAATGGGATCTGATTCCGGGCCTGGGGAAGCTGCGTCTTCACCTGCGGGCATTTCTTCAGTCTGGGCGTCAGATTCCGGCGATGGTTCAACGTAGACAGTGTTTTCACTGAACACATTATCAATATCCAGTTCGTTGAGCTGCACCTTTTTTATTTTTTTCACTGTGCCGGAATGTATAGGCGATTTGTCCCGGGTGAGCGGGACGATGGGGACGATGATGTCGCCATCCCCGAGAATGTCGATGGCATCGGTGGTGCTGCCGCCAATGATCTCAGGCCTGTTGTCCACAAGAAATTCTTCGTGTGATGCCTGATAGACAAACATGGACAGAAAGAGGATAAACATGGTCATCATCAGGTCGGACCAGGCCACTGACCAGTGGACAGGCCGTGCCAGACGGGCCCTGTAAAAGGAATCTTCGATTACGAAACTATTGGTATGAAAGGGCTTTTCAACGGAAGGGGGAATGACTTCGGGTTCCCCGTTACTCATTTCAGGTGTGATTTCCTCCTGCCTGGACGATGTTTCCTGCTGCTGACTCATGATAATGTGTGGTGTTGGTAAAAGGCTCCTGATGTTACTTCGGTATCCTTTTACTATCGGATGATACCCGGGAAATAATAAGCTAATTCTAATCCTTATCTATTTCCGAGAAATCTCCAAAGGGGCTGAATTTTCCATTATGGATCTGCTGCAGCAGGTGCTGTGGTTTTTTGATGAACTGCTGGACATCCTTGGCTGGTGCAAAAAATTCATCATTAAACCCGGAGATAAGGTTGCGGTGTTCCCATCGTGCGATGTAGTACTGTATGATGTCAGGGAGCTGAGTGTAGATGGTCTGTTCCGGCCACGGGTCGGTAAAAGAGGAGTTTCGTACTTTTGCATCGCTTAAGGTCTGGCTTTCATAAAACTGATTGAGAAACATCAGTTCCGCGGGCATTTTGGCGTCAATGCCGATATGGAGAAGTCTTTTCAGGAGAAACTTGAGAAAGCCCGATCCGAGATTTGCGACACGGAGAGGGAGGAAAATGTTTCTGGGTTTCTTTACCCCCAGAAAATTTTTTATGGTTTGAATCAGGTGTACAAGCTCAACGGGATCTGAATCGACAAAATTATAGAATTGCCCGGTAAATTCTTCACGGTTCTTCAATGCGTGATGGACGAAAAGGGGTACCTTTTTGGCATTTGTGTAGGAATGATACACCCCCTTTGATGTGAGAAAGAACGGCATTGCCTGAT
>JAMOMO010000172.1 GCA_027067035.1 Desulfobulbaceae bacterium | reverse complement strand
GATATTGGCAATGCTCATGAAAAGCTTCATTATAAGCAGGTTTTATAAGTTAACCCGTTGAGAAAACAGTCGATTATGTTACAATGTCTGGCATGAAATACGATCACTCAACATTGCCGGACAACGCTGCCGAACTCAAGAAAATCATCCTTGATATTATATTCAGAAGCAATCCATTAAAACTGAGGTGGATTACCAGACAGAAATAAATCACCTCAATGAACAGATCCGTATTTTGCGGCAAACGATATTTGGAGCAAAATCTGAAAAGAATCACGTTGGCAAGTCTCCCCAATTGCCCTTGTTTGATATGCCAGAGAATCTTCCCGGAGAATTGCCGGCAGAGACACAGGACGAAGTTATTGTTTCAGAGCATAGCAGGAAAAAGAAGGGTCGTAAAAAGCTTCCTGAAGGTCTGCCAAGGGTGGATGTTATTCATGATCTGGCTGAAGACGAGAAATATTGTGCATGTGGCTGTGAACTCAGTCGGATTGGTGAGGAAGTATCAGAGAAACTCGATATTATTCCAGCCAAAATTCAGGTTATCCGTAATATACGTCCTCAATATGCCTGCAAGGTATGCGAAGGATTAGAAGATGACGGGCCATCGGTTAAGATTGCCCCTGTACCACCACAAATCATCCCTAAAGGACTGGCCACAGCAGGATTACTTGCTTATGTCCTTACTGCTAAATTTGTTGATGCCCTTCCTTTTTACCGTCAGGAAAAACAATTTAAGCGCCTGGGTATCGAACTATCCAGGAGAACCATGTGTGGATGGGCTATGAAAGTTGCCGAGACATGTACTCCACTCATTTCGTTACTCAAAGAGGAAATTCGAAGTGGGCCGGCGATAAATGCAGACGAAACAACATTGCAGGTGCTCCGGGAACCTGACCGATCTCCAACACAAAAATCATATATGTGGATTTTCAAAGGTGGTCTGCCCGGCAAACCAGCATTGATTTATGAATATCACCGGACACGAGCCGGTGAAGTTGCCAAACTGTTTCTTGATGGCTACCAGGGAGTTGTGCAAACTGACGGATATAAAGGATATGATTTTCTGGATCAATGGCCGAATGTTATCCATGTTGGCTGCTGGGCCCATGCACGTCGTAAATTCATGGACGTTAAAAAGGCCAGTTCTTCAAAGAAAGCAGGCAGTGCTGATGAGGCATTGAAATATATCAGGCTCCTGTATCGCCTTGAAAAAGTCGCCAGACAAAAAAAGATGAGCAAAGGTGAATTGTATGAGCTGCGACAAAGTCAGGCCAAGCCAATTCTTACGAAATTTAAAACCTGGCTGACTAAGAGATCCAGTACAGTTGTCCCCAAAAGTCTTCTTGGAAAAGCGATTTCTTACTGTTTGACACAATGGGATTGTTTGGAAAACTATCTCAAAAGCGGCCATGCCGGAATAGATAACAATACAGCTGAAAATGCTATCCGTCCCTTTGTGGTCGGAAGAAAAAACTGGTTGTTTTCTGGAACTCCAGAGGGGGCAGAAGCCAGCGCCACCCTTTACAGTCTTATTGAAACAGCAAAAGCTAATCAACTGGAGCCATACAGTTATCTGCGCTATTTGTTTGAGAGATTACCAACAACGTTACCAAATAAGTATCATGATCTCTTGCCGCAAAATATCTCACATGAAAAACTTACCCGGCCTTATCTGGCAAGTGGGGTTTAATCCCCGCTTACTTTCAAGACTGGTTATTCTCGGCCCGGAAACACCCAGACATTCAGCAAACTGCTTGCTGGACATGCCCAATGCTTCACGAACTCTGCGCAACCATCCCCTGACCGGTCGCTGAATACTGCAAATAGGCTTTAAGCGATCAACTGTTTTTTGGAGCTGTTCTCGAATGAGATGCTTTTGCTGCGATTTTATTTTATTCACCATTAAGTTAATTTTACACTATACTTATTAAGATATTGGTGAATACCTGCAACAACATGTTATTATACAGTTAACTGTGATCAGCCGACAATAAAGGCGGCTCAGACTAACCCCAATTCATCATAATCTGATAAATCGAATGGATTTTTCGGGAGTTGATGCACCAGACTTCTCTTGTATGCCCAACTGATAACTTCCTCTGATTTAGCCATTGGTGTACAAAGATACTCAGCATTTGGCATTGTTCCCACTCTACCTAAATCCAACCGGTCAGAATCAAAACAGGCCTGAACTGTTATATCATCATGATTCCGACTGGATGTGTGCAATGCACAGGCAGTCGTCAACAAAGAAAACTCATTGTCATCCAAGGGACAATAATTACGCAGTGTAAGGGCTAGTTGTGCCCCTCTGTTACCATGACTCTTATCCCAATTCTCATTCCGCCTTCGACTGTCATGGAATATTGAAAACAGTTGCAGAACTTTTCTATTCACCCCATCCTGCTCAGCCAGTCTCATCCCATTCTCATAAACACGACTCCAATGGATCACCCCATGAGTTCCATACCATGAAAGACGATATTGATGCTTTATTTCTACAAGCACTTCTATAGTGATGCTACCCATTCGTGTTAACTCCCAAGCTTCACATTGAATATTATCTTCTGTACTGCATGGAGATAAATATTGGCTGGTATTGGCCTGTTATGCAATACTATTTTTTTGCAAAAAACATTCTTCAGTACACCCTGTGACATTCGTTGTTTCATCCCCCGTGTTACCATAAATTTTCTGGGGGAGAAGTGTCAACACCCCT
>JAMOMO010000171.1 GCA_027067035.1 Desulfobulbaceae bacterium | reverse complement strand
CAGGGTTATCTTCACCACCGGTGAATGAGATCCAGTATTCGGATCCCCAGTTGTATTCAACTCCGATGGTGGCCTGCCAGGGAAGTTCTGTCTTGATACCGGCCCAGACAGAATATCCGGTGCGGTCATTCTGCTCACCGTTGGAGTTCAGCAGGGCGTCTGTACCCAGAAACTGCATCATTGGATTGGCGGAGATTCCGGAAGGACGTGCATGACTTAAGGCCAGATCGACAAAGAATCCCACGTCACCGATCTTGGATTCTCCAAGGAGGGTAACAAGGTCGATTGAACCAATGTTTGCTGTTGCTTCGGTACGGCTGATAAATCCGCCGGTATTGGCATTCATCTGGTACTGATCATATCTGCCGTCACCGTTAAAGTCCTGGCCGGTCAGGGTAAACGGCATGACAACCAGTCCGGTGAAACCGTCGGTGACATCCATGGCATGGGCATACATGTTGACGAGTTTGGTGTCCTCTTCTTCATACAGGCTGAATATCCAGCCTGCAAACTGCATATCATCAACATCGGAATTATAAGACATTGAGTAGGAGTTGCCCGAGCCGACACCTGACTCAAAACCGACGCCCCAGCAGAGTTTGAAATCAAAGCCGGGAATGCCGGTGAGATCGCCAAGTTTGAATCCAAGGGATGCTCCGTCAAACTGCCAGTTTATACCATGGGCCATGGGAGAGCCGCCAACTACGCTGGCGATGGAGAATTCAGCCGGTGCTCCGCCGAGGGCGGGGCGGCGTCCGAGGGAGACATGATAGGGGACATCACCCAGTTCACCGAAGTATGTAAAGAAGGCCCGCTCGACTCTGAGGGCCGAGTCACTGCCGTTACTGTTGACGTTGCCGTCCATTGTTACTGCATTGGGGCCGCCGTTGTACCATTTCACACCGGTGGAATCACCAAAGACTTTTGCCGCGGACAGTCGTCCGACAAAGGAGAGGTTACGGGTGGGTTTTCCTTTGAGATCAAGACGAATACGACTGGTAAACAGAGAACTGTTCTTGACGTTGAGGGTCTCAACTCCCTGCTGCTTCAGCTGCTGGGTGAACTGATCAAGCTCAGCTGCTGAGAACTGTGCTCCTGAAAGCGCCATCTGATTGATCTGTATCTGGGTTGCCGCCGGCATGGATGCAACATCCATATCAAGGGAGTTGAACTGTGTTTCCAGTTCAACGCCCATGGTGATCCTGTCCAGGGCAGTGTGTTTTTCTGCCTCACTGAGCCGTTCGTCCATCTCGTCTATTACATCAATAACTTCCATGGCCTGTGCATCCTGCTGCTCTTTCATCTCAAGAGTCATCTGCAGCATTTCTTCGGCACCGGCCAGACGTTCGTTGAGATCCATGACAATGTTTTTCAACATGTTGATCTCATTAATGAGTTCTTCCTGGGAAGGTGTGGGCTGTCCGGCAAATGCGGCACTTGTAAAGAGCTGTGCTGAAAGCAATGCACCGGTCAGACCGATCATTGTGTAACGCTTTATCATGGCTTCTCCCTGCAAAACTACCAAAAGAAATTCAGTAGCCTTTCCTAAATGAACGATTTTCTATCTCCTACCCTATTTTTAGTAGAGCTTTAGCCTATTTGTCAAGGAGAAAGGCTTCACAGAGGGTGGAAGCGGGGAAGTAAAGTTTTTTCTTTTTTTCTTTAATAGCCGTGAAAAAACAAGTAGTTTGTTGATTTCTTCGTTTCTTTTAAAAGAAGAGATGCTATACTTTCATGAGATTCGACAAGTGGTGGAGAAACTTGTCATGGATAAAAACGTTCTACAGGAGACAGGAGAAGAGAATGGGGATCAGGTCGAAATTTATTATTATCATAACTGTTTTGAGTTTACTGGCAACGATTGCTATTGGTTATACAAGCTATATGCTGAGTCGTCAGAGTGCAATTGCTGAAGCCAAGAGTAAAGGCGAGATTATCTATAACTATATAGAGGCCAGTTCCAAATTCTTTGGAAAAGAGCAGTATCCGCTGATAAAAGATCTGGTGGATGACAAGGACATCTTTATCCCGGAACTCATGTCCCGTTTTGTTGTTAATCGTATGGAGTATGAGATTTTTGAGGAGACCCTGGAAGGTTACGTCTTTAAACAGGCCACCCTTGACCCTCTCTGGCCTGATAACAAGGCAAACCGCGAAGAGCAGAAGGTTATTAAGTACTTCTCAACCCATCCCGATGAGACAGAGCAGCAAGGTGTCATGGATAAAGATGGTGAGAAGTATTTCTATACTGCAAAACCCATCAAGGTAACCAAAGCATTTTGTCTCGACTGTCATGGCGATCCTGCAGATGCCCCTGCGGATCAGCGGGATATTTACGGTACGGAAAACGGTTATAACTGGAAAATGGATGCGACAGTCGGTACTTCCATTGTCTATATTTCCATTTCCAAAACCCTGGCTGATGCGAAACAGTCTGCCATGAAGATCTTTTTTGTCGGTATCGGCTGTCTGCTTGTGACCATCATCTGTATCTGGGTATTTCTTGACAGGTCAGTTGTTGCACCCATCATTCATCTTTCTGAGGCTGCAAAGGATATCAGTATCGGGAAAAATCTCTGTGATTCCATTCATACGGATTCAAATGATGAAATCGGCGGGCTTGCCAACTCCATCGACAGGATGCGGATCAGTGTGAACAAACTCTTGAAACGCACCTGCCCGGATCGGAAAGGGAAGAAAAAATAGGGTACTTTCCCATGTTTATTTTAAGGCCGCTGCACAGTATGT
>JAMOMO010000170.1 GCA_027067035.1 Desulfobulbaceae bacterium | reverse complement strand
GGTGATGCCAGACGGGGACTGAACACACTGGAAATTTCAGCCGCCCTGGTACTGCACCGCAGCACTGACAACGATGACCCTGCAGCCTTCAGCATCACCGTCAAAGATATTCAGGAAGCCTCTCAACAGGCTGTACTGCGATATGACAAGGACGGAGAGGAACACTACAATCTCATTTCCGCCCTGCACAAAAGCCTCAGGGACTCTGATCCTGACGGGAGTATCTACTGGCTTTACAGAATGCTTGAAGCCGGAGAAGACCCTCTCTATATCTGCAGAAGACTCATCCGCTTTGCATCGGAGGATGTCGGTCTTTCAGACCCGCAGGCTCTGATCCACACTGTTTCCTGCAGAGACGCCTATCACACCCTCGGCCTCCCTGAAGGAAAACTGGCTCTTGCACAGGCCGTCAGCTACCTCGCCACGGCACCCAAAAGCAACAGTCTCTACAGGGCAGAGGCCGATGTGCGTCACTGTATCCGGAAAACCGGTTCCCTTGCCGTACCGCTTCATCTCCGAAATGCCCCCACAAAACTCATGAAAGATCTGGATTACGGAAAAGCCTATCAGTACGCCCATGAAGCCGAAGGAGCTCTGGTTGCCCAGGAGCATCTTCCACCTGAAATACAAGAAAACCAATTCTACTTTCCAAGTACCAGAGGATACGAAGCGCTCATCAAGGAGCGGCTGGAAAAATGGAAAATAATCCTTCAACAGAGAAACAGCAATGCATGATACAGCCCTTCGCTTCCATCTGACATTCCTCGGAATCACCCTTCTGCTTATCAGTCTTTTCCTGGGAAACCCGGCGCAGCTCTTTGCACAACAGAGTGAAGATTCCCTGCGAATATTTTTCTCTTCCAATGTCAAGGGAGAGACGGAACCCTGCGGCTGAAAATCCAAACAACTGGGCGGTCTGTCCAAAAAAGTTTTTCAGATTAAATCACTCTCCAGGGATTATCATGGAGAGATCCTCCTTCTTGACGCAGGTAATCTACTCTTCAAGCAGACACGAGTCAGCCATGGCCCGAACCAGGATAAGCTGACGGCAAGGACCATCCTCGACGTATACCGGGATCTTCACTATGATGCGGTGGCCGTTGGCCCGCTTGACCTTGCAGCAGGACTTGACTTTATCCGGCCAGAAATTGAACAGGGCTTCCCCTGGGTCTCTGCAAACATTGTCACTGCCGCAGGCAAACCGATATTTCAACAGATAATCAGAAAAAAGGCGGGCAATATTCAGCTGAGCATCACCGCTGTCACAGCCCCCCCTGGAAAAATACTGAAAGGGATTGAAGTTCTTTCCTGGGAGAGCGTTCTTCCCTCACTGCTCGGACAGATTAGAAAAGAGAACGACAAGAGCTTTATCATTGTGCTTTCAAACTATTCCAATGAAGAAAACATTCGTATCGCAAAACTGTTCCCGGAGATCAGTCTCATCATCGGAGCAGACAGACGCAAGGGCAACATATCTCCGAAAATCGTTAACAACTGCCTCATCACTCAGACCGCAAAGCAGGGTAAATCTCAGGGCGTCCTGGATATACGGCCGGGCAACAATCGACACTGGGGAATAAACAGTGCGGAAAAACTGGTCAATCTCCAGAACAAACTTGGTTCACTGAACTGGCAGCTCAGCAGACTGGAAAAAAAGGCCCTGCAGGGTGAACAAGAGAACAGGCGCAGGAAAGCCGTGAACCGGCTTCAGCACGAAAAGGAGCAACTCACCCTGCAAATCGCCGGGCTTAAAGAGGCTGCCCGTAAAGAGGCGGATTCTGGAATCAGAAATGATGCATTCAGCTACCGCTTCATCGCCCTTGCCAGAAAACTACCAGACGACCAGGCAACCAGAGTCAGGGTCGGTGAACTGAACAAGGCAATACGGGCCCTCAACAAACAAAAGAAACAGAGCGCCGGCAGAACACAAAGGCAGTCCGGCACCTCGCCCAGTCATAACATCACTGGATCCGATCTGTGTGCAACGTGCCATACCGTTCAGGCTGATTTCTGGAAAGGCACCAGCCATGCATCAGCCTACGAGACCCTGGTGGACAAAGGCCGAAACTTCGACATTGGATGCCTCTTCTGTCATCTCACCCTGAATCTGAAAACTGCCGCGGACACGGATATGAGGCAGGCGGACCTGCTCAGCTTTCCTGCTGAATTACAAGCAGTTGGATGCGAAACATGCCATGGACCGGGGAAAAAGCATAGCATCAGGCCCAGACAGTTTCACCTGGTGAAAACTCCTTCCGAGGAGCTCTGTCTTACCTGTCACACAGAAGAACACGACGGCGATTTCAACTACCTCAGAAAACGGGATTTGATCAGTTGCCCTGCGGGATAATTTCTTTTCAGGACAGGCTTACTGCCGGGAGAAAAAGGCGGCCAGAACCGGTGCGAGTACCTTTCTCGAGCAACTCTCTTCCCCCTGATGATACACCCTGATACCGGAAGGTATTCCTGCTGTGACAGATTCAAGGGAGAGGGGGCTGAGGGCAAAGCCATTTTCCTGCAGCAGCTCACAGAACCTGTCCTGGCCGCTGCCATTCTCCCAGGAAACCAGAAGCTCACGCCGGAAACCTGAATCCATGAACACGAGCATCACTGCCAGGAGCTCAAGTTCTCTCTCTTTCCTGCAGTGTTCAACAGCAGTGAAGAAATTTCTGTCCCGTGTGAGCAGACCTGCAAGATCCTTGTAAATCACAGCAATCCCGTACCTGGTGTCACCCGACTGATATTCATTGT
>JAMOMO010000169.1 GCA_027067035.1 Desulfobulbaceae bacterium | reverse complement strand
GGAACTCCATGATGACCTGGGGATTCCCGTCAGCAGCCATGGTTTTCTTGAAAGCTGGGCTCAGCAGGGAATACTTCTTTTAAACAGTGTCCTCACCGTTGAGAAAAACAGGGCAGCGTCCCATCAGGGGAAGGGATGGGAACGGTTCACCGATGCCATCATTGCGAAGATCAACAGTGAGCATTCAGGGCTGGTGTTTCTGCTCTGGGGAAGTTATGCCCAGAAAAAGGGGCGGATCATTGACAATACAAAACATCTGGTTCTCCGCTCCCCGCACCCGTCACCCTTTTCAGCCCATCGGGGATTTCTCGGCAACAAGCATTTTTCACAAACAAACAGCTACCTTGAAAGCCGTGCAAAAGAGCCGATTCACTGGGAGTTGCCGCCGGTTTGATTTTGTATCAGCGGTTGCCGGGCAGGGGGAGGCGGAGCAGAGTGAAGGATAAAAAGGCTGTTCTGTACAGCTCATCGGTGTGAGCATTACACAACTGACACTGCTGCCGAGTCTTTATCACGGATTCAGGTTTTACTCTGCTCTGATGTGGGGTAGTATGGAACTGGAGCTTTTCCATCCTGCCTGTCTATGATGATTATCTGGAGAAAATGCAATGAAATCGAAACAGAAATCCCGAATCGGCTGCGGTCTGGCCATTGCCTTTCTTGTTTTTATTGCTGCTGCATCTTCCTGGTATTATATGGGAAAAGATCCTGTACAGACCAGCGGTGAAGGGATAGGCTGGGCCCGTGCCGTTGAGAAGTGCAAGAGCAGGTACGAGTCTTTCCGGCCATCAGGCATGGTGAACGCACCAAATTGCAGAAAACGCACGGAAGATAAGGAGTTTTTCTATTTCTCCTGGAAGAAGCCGCTGGCAATTTATGTCCGCAATACAAGCGGAGAGATTATCAATACCCCCGGAGAATGCCAGGTTTCCAAAAAGAGCGGTGAGATTGTCTATATGACCCTGGGCCGGGAGGTGCTGGTGCAGAAGGTCAGGAAGAGAAAGTAGCATACAATCCGCATGGACTATTCCTCTTTCTTCAGGCGCTGTTGAGCCTGCTCGAGAATCTCTGCCAGACTGACTATCTTGGGTTTTACCGCCTGGAAGATACTGCGTTGCTCAGTGGCGGAGAAGTTTTCCCCGAGCCAGTGTTGAACATCAAAGGATTCAAACCAGCAATCCAGCACCTTTGAGCAGGGAATCCCTTTGTTTGATGTCCTGCAGTATTCAAATGTGAGAAAGTGGCCAAGCATTTTACAATAGCCTTCCCTGGAATCATACTGTTCTTTCATTTCTGTGCCCGCCGCTGACTGTTTTATGGAGTGTAGGGTTGAACGGTTAAACTACATGGGGAGCAGCATACCACCGCCCTGTTTTTTTGGCGAGTCCTGACGCAGTGGAAAAGTGATGACGACAAAAAAAGTATTAACACCACTTGAAATTTACAAGCAGCTGGAGCAGAGCAACTGTAAACGCTGCATGCTGCCCAGTTGTCTGGCATTTGCTGCGGCGGTGATCGGGGGACAGAAGAAACTTGAAGAGTGTCCTTCACTCCCTCAGGGAGTGATCGAGCAGCTGTCGCTGAAGCTTGAAAAGAGATCCACCGTTGAACCGCAGCAGGCAGAGTTTATGGCAAAGTTGCTGCGAAAAATTAAAGACCTTGATTTTAAAGCTGTTGCAAAAGAGCGTGGCTGTGAGCTTGATGAAACAGGAGAGATTCTGAAGCTGCGTTCTCTTGGAAAGATCTTTCAGGTGGACAGGGAGGGGGTGCTCCGTTCAGAGTGTCATATTATTCCCTGGGTGGAAGCGCCTCTGCTCTCCTACCTCTGTTACCCCACACATCGTCAGATCAGTGGACGCTGGATATCCTTTCGTGAGATTAAAGGGGGGATTGACTGGCGGGGACTTTTCGGCAGCCGCTGTGAGATGCCCCTTCGCAGGCTTGCGGATGGCCATCCTGAGCTTCTTGCTGATATTGTAGATCTTTTTATGGGACGGGAAGTTACGGAATTTGACGCAGATATTGCCCTGGTTCTGCACCCCTTTCCCCATATCCCGGTTCTTATCTGTTATCAGGCTCCGGATGGAGATCTGGGATCAGAGCTGAACATCTTTTTTGATGAGTGCTGCAGTGAAAATCTCCATGTGAAATCTCTTTATACCCTCTGTGCAGGACTGGTGATGATGTTTGAAAAGATTGCAGTGAACCATTACTGAAATCAGAGACAGCTTCTCAGTATTGCCTCAATTCTTTTGCTGTCATAGTCTCTCATTCTCCACACCTTTGCCAGGGTGACCGCATTTTCCGCGATTTTTCTAAATTCACTTTCCGCTATACCAAGGGCCGTGAGGCTGGTGGGTGTCCTGATCTTTTCAAACCATGTGATCAGGGCCCGGATTCCAGCCTGAGCACGTTCTGTCTCAGACCCCGTACGAATATCAAATACCCGCTCGGCAAACCGGGCAAACCGTTTGCTCTGCGGTTTCAGGTGATGGCGCATCCAGCCGGGAATAACAGCGGAGAGTCCGGCACCATGCGGAATATTGTAGAAGGCGGAGAGACTGTGTTCTATCATGTGCATCGGGAAGCCTACCTTGCCAAGACCGGCAGCGGTGAGGCCGTTTAAGGCAAGCGTGGCCGTCCACATAAGATCTGCCCTCGCCTGGTAATCATTCGGGGCTGCAAGAACACTGTTGCAGCTTTCCATGGCATTGATCACCAGACCTTCCATCAGTCTGTCCTGGACCGGTGTGTGGGGA
>JAMOMO010000168.1 GCA_027067035.1 Desulfobulbaceae bacterium | reverse complement strand
CTCTATGAACAGTGGCTGACTGAACTGGCTGCCATGCGTGATCGGATCAAAGACATGCGAAGCGGGCTGGTCAAGGGGCTGGCTGCCAGTGGAGTTACGGGAGATTTTTCCTTTATCGAGCGTCAGCGGGGTATGTTCTCTTTCAGCGGGCTTTCGGATGAGGTGGTCCAGTGGCTCCGGGCCGAAAGAGGGGTCTACATGGTCGGCGGCGGGCGCATCAACCTTGCAGGCCTGACCACGGATAATATTGACTATGTCTGCAAATCCATTGCCGAGGCAATGAAGGCTGTCGGCTGATTTTGCAAAAATATGGGCGGTCTCCCGGCAAGGGAGATCGCCCATATTTTATGGTTCCTCCTGATTTGCATCAGGTCACACGTAGTCGACTGGGTTTTGGTAATGTTGGGTACCATCGGTCTACTCGACCGGTTTGCGCGTCCCTTGAAAAATTGTACCCGCAGTGATCGAGGATTGATGCCCGCATTCGGAACAGACCAGAAGCGAACGTTTGGTTTTCCAAGACTGATCGCTATGGCAGCGAGGACACACAAAACCTTAGGGCCAACGCAAACTCAATATATAATCATAACAATCTTGCTCTGTTGCGAATCTTGTTATAAATTGTTCAAAATCTTCCGGGTAATCCTCATGCTCCACAACCTGTCCTCCATATCAAAATGCATGGCAGGGATACTACATGTTGTAGTTACTGGAGCTGGAGGCAAGCGGATACCCAGTTGCGACAAAATGGGAATGCACCCCGAGGACGCCAGAACTTCCTCTCACACACAACCGGCCTGTTCCTTTTTAAAGGCTATGCCACTGGGATCTGCTATAGCGGCAGATCCCGGAAGTGTCAAGGTAACGTGAAAATCTTGGCCGGATGTTTAAATAAATCAGAAAAAAAGTCCGGATAATTTAGAATTCAACAACGGTTCAGATTGTGGTCCGTGCCTCACACAATCTAACCTTATTCGTTATGCTGATGATTCAAATCAACATCCCGCGTCCCGGAATTCATTCTTCAGCAATAACCTGTTTCAACGGACATTGTTTTTCTTTCGAGTCAATATGTGCTTTTTCCCAGAAGGCATCTATTGCCATGGTCAGGGTCGGATAGATATGGTCTTTACCGATTTTCATAAGCAGCCCTGTACGCCATATAATATCAACAATCTGTTCCTTTAATCCACTGAAATATATATCATACCCGGCAGCCTGCAGTCGTTTGATCAGTAATGTCAGAGCATGTTCTCCCGATGTATCCATAGCATTGATGCCGTTACACTCAAAATGGATGATTTTGAGTTCAGGCATACTGGTAACAATTTCCAGGACCTCATCTTCAAGGTAGCTGATATTACCGAAAAACAGGGGGCCGTCAAAACGAATCACGGCAATATGTCTGCACTGTCTGAGTTTGAACCGTCCCGCATTCCTGTAATGCCCGTCTTTCCAGAGTGACAGTTCGGCAACAACCGGCCGCATTTTACGATAAAAGAACACGCCAATGGTCAGAGCCACACCAAGCAGAATACCTTTATCCAGATGTGGGGCGAAAAACAGGGTGGCAACAAAGGTGACAACACTGATAATACCATCGGATCGGCTGACAATGAAGGCATGTTTGATGTCACGAATATTCAGCAGGCCGACAACCGCCATCATTATGATTGCAGCAAGAACCGCCTGGGGAAGATAATAGAGCAGCGGTGTGCAGAAGAGGAGGGTAACAATAACACTGAAACTGGTAAAAACAGAGGACATGCCTGTTCGGGCGCCGGCCTGAAAGTTGACTGCCGAGCGTGAGAAAGATCCTGATACCGGATAACTGCCATAAAAAGAACCTGTCATGTTGGCAAGACCCTGGCCAATGAGTTCCTGGTTTGGGTCAAGGCGGTATCCGCTGCGGGCGGCAAGCTCTTTGGCAATGGAAATGGCCTCCATAAAGCCGAGTATAGAGATAATAACAGCTGGAACGATCAGCTTTGGCAGGATAGTAAAGTCAAACTTCGGCATGGACCACTCAGGCAGGCCCCGGGGAACTGTTCCCACCACCTCACCGCCGCCGATGAGCAGAATATGGTCCAGATCAAGGGGTTGGTTACCGACCTGTATTCGCCAAATGTTTTTTTCAGCATATTTTTCCTCAGGGACTGCAGACTGCTCAGTATAATACAGATTTCCTTCCCTGTCGTAGACTGAGACCAGTTTCATGGAGCGCAGTAACTTTTTGAGCGCGATACCACGCATCCTTTCTTCAGCCAGATACTGATCAAGCACTCCGGCCATGAGATGTAATTCCAGAGTTTTTTTCAGGGGAATATCCTCCTGGTGCTCTACTCTGTTCTTATTCTTCAAATGTTCGAGTTCCACCTCCCGGCTTGCATGACAGCTGCTGCAGATATTTTTTTGTTCATCAGGTTCAGCAAGTACCGCAGACTCTTGGGAAATGATGGTCCGCACTGAAACGGTCTGGAATATATGGTCCAGGTTGAAGTTCAGTTCATAAATATTTTTCGAAAAGTCCGGGATTCTGATAGAATCTGCTTTTACATATCTGTTATTTTCAAAGCCGGTCATCCAGGAAATAAGAGTGGTCAGCACCACGGCAACAAGGACATACGGCAGGCGCGGATTCCATCTCTTGACCCCGATCATAATTGCCAGCGCAAACAGGCCGAAAAACAGGGTGGGCCAGTGGGTATAATTTACGGCTGCTGCAAATACCCTGAGGATGGTTTCGTAATAATGTTCCGCTTTGTC
>JAMOMO010000167.1 GCA_027067035.1 Desulfobulbaceae bacterium | reverse complement strand
AGACCGATCTCCTTGTCGCCGCCGCACAGACCGGAAAACCCGTGAACCTGAAAAAAGGTCAGTTTGTCTCCCCATGGGACATGGAAAACGGTGTCAACAAGCTCAGAGGTGCCGGTGGTACAAAAACCATGCTGGTTGAGCGAGGAGCAAGTTTCGGCTACAATAACCTTGTGGTGGATATGCGGTCACTCCCCGTTATGCGCAGCTTTGGCTGTCCGGTGATTTTTGATGCCACCCACTCAGTTCAGCTCCCCGGCGGAGCTGGAGGGTCATCCGGCGGACAACGGGAATTTATTGCACCGCTCTCCCGGGCTGCAGTAGCAGCAGGCATTGACGGTCTCTTCATGGAGGTACATCCCACACCGGAAACGGCCCTCTGCGACGGCCCGAACTCCATCCCTCTGGACGCCATGGAACAGCTCCTGGTACAGCTCATCCGTATCCATGAAGCCGCTGCGGCCTGACAAAACACCGAAAACCACCATGGACGCAAACTCCTGCCCCCCATCCCAGCCAGGCTCTTACCCGTCTGACTGCGAAGTCCGGGAGGGCCTGCGAAAAAGAGTCAGGGAAAAAGCAATGCAGAACAGTCGCAGTGATTCATGGATGGCAGCCCTTGCCAGGGCAAAAGAGATCAGACTCCTGCTCCTTGATGTAGACGGGGTCCTCACCGACGGCAATCTCATCTACTCCCATGAAGGAAAAGAGTCCAAGTCATTTAACACCCAGGACGGTTTCGGCCTGCGCATCCTTCAGGATGCCGGTATTGAAGTGGGTATCATCACGGCACGAAGCTCCGAGGCCCTGGAGAGAAGGGCCCGTGATCTGAAAATCAGCCACCTCTATCAGGGCTCTTCAAACAAACTTGCCGCCTACAAGGAAATTGTCACGGCCACGGGACTCAAACCGTTCCAGATCGCCTACATGGGAGACGACTGGCTGGACCTTGTTCTTCTCAAACGGGTGGGACTTGCAGCTGCCCCGGCAAATGCGGTGCCAGAAGTCAAAGAGATGGTACACTACTGCACTGGGCAGTCCGGTGGCCAGGGAGCCGTGCGTGAACTCTGTGACCTTATCCTTGAGGCCAGGGGAAAACACAAAGAAATTCTTCAGTACTACATAAACAGATGATAACCCGCCGCAATCTGATCTGGATTATCCCTCTGTGCCTCTTCATTCTCTTTCCGTTGTGGCGGATACCTGTCGCAAAATTCCTGACACCCCGCGGAGGATACGACCCGTCACTTGCCATGAGGAAGCTTGACGCCCATAACTTCAACATGGAAAACGTCCATATAACCCAGAGTGAATTTGGGAAAACCACCCTCGAAATCGTCGCTGTGCGCGCCTACACCGGAAGTCACGAAAACGAATTCGACATGGAAAACGTTGATGCCATTGTCACCGGCACATCAGGTGAACAGACATTTATCACCGCCCGCAAGGGAATCCTGAACAAGGAGGCCGGCATCCTCACCCTCATTGACGAAGTCGTGGTGATGAACCCGAAAGAGCAGGTTGAACTCTATACCGACCTTCTTATTTACGATGACACATCACATATCGCCAGATCTCCAGGAAAGACACAGATAATTGGAGAAAAAATCGAAGTACGCGGCAAGAACCTCGTCTTCAATACCCTTACAAAGACCTACAAGATCGACGGCCGGGTCCGCTGTCAGCTGAGCAATTTTTCCTCTCCCGACGCAAGTCCACTTTAGGAAATACTCCTAACATACCAAGATTGCTTGACATGAGCTTTTTTGTCCTGTAGTGTAACACGAAATCGAATTTAGTGTTACACCATCAAAACCCCAACGTATGAGGACAATGGTATGAAAAAAGCATCTCTGAGTCTCTTCACTGCCCTTTCACTGTTCACTGCCGCCGGTCAGGCCCAGGCCCATTTTGGTATGATTATTCCCGACCAGCCGCGAATCACGCCGGAAAAACGCTCCGTTGAACTTGCCCTTTCTTTTTCCCATCCCTTCGAAGAGATCGGTATGGACATGAGCAGGCCGGCCCGCTTCTATGTGGTCAAAGAGGGTGAAAAAACAGACCTGCTCCCGACTCTGAAAGAGAGTACGGTTATGAACCATCTGAGCTGGCAGGCAGACTACAGGGTGAAACGTCCAGGAGTGTATCACTTTGTCATGGAACCGGTTCCCTACTGGGAACCAAGTGAAGATCTCTCTATCATCCATTACACCAAGGTGATTATCCCGGCCTTTGGCTCCGAGGACGGCTGGGATGAACCGGTGGGACTGCCAACGGAAATCGTCCCCCGCCTGCGCCCCTTCGGCAACTACGCCGGAAACAGTTTTACCGGACAGGTCCTCCTGAATGGAAAACCTTTCCCCGATGCCGAGGTTGAAGTTGAATTTTATAATCGCGGCCAGAAATATGAAGCACCCAGTGATCTTCATGTGACCCAGGTCATCAAGGCGGATTCTTCCGGAATATTCACCTTCAGCTGTCCTCTTCCCGGCTGGTGGGGATTTTCAGCACTGAGCACCGCCGACTACATGTTGAAGAATCCTGCAGGAGAAGAAAAGGAAGTTGAACAGGGTGCTGTACTCTGGACATATATGGATGCATACAGATCCAGATAGTCACCAGTGAGGGAATCATGGATCGGGACGCCATCCCTGGAAATTCCTTGTGGCCGTGCGAAGAAGGAACTCGTTGACAAATTTAGGCAATACGTGTAATTCCTATTCTCATAATCCCGAATCTCCTTTCCTTTTATACCTGATTCAGGAATTCAATATTT